>NZ_VHLB01000007.1:0-163636 GCF_006547365.1 Myxococcus sp. AB056
GGAGGCGGCGGTGCGCTTCCTGGAGGCGCAGGGGTGGCGGGTGCGGGATCGCAACTGGACCTGTCGCTTCGGGGAGCTGGACGTGGTCGCCGAACGTGATGACCTGGTGTGCTTCGTGGAAGTGCGGATGCGCTCCACGGCCACCTGGGGTGACCCCTCCCACAGCGTGTCTTTCGCCAAGCAGCGCAGGGTGGTGAAGGCGGCGCTTCGGTACCTGTTCGCGCATGACTTGCGTGGACGGATGCTCCGTTTCGACGTGATTTCGGTGGTGGGGCGCGGGGATCGCGCCACCGTGGAGCACATCCCTGGCGCCTTCGACGCGGGGATGTGAGAGGACGACGCCATGGCTGGAACGCTCTATCTGGTGGCGACGCCCATCGGGAACCTGGGGGACATCACGTCGCGCGCGTTGGAGACCCTGCGCGCGGTGCGCTTCATCGCGTGTGAGGACACGCGGCACTCGCGGGTGCTGCTCGACCACTTTGGCATTGGCGGGAAGGACCTGGTGAGCCTGCCTGCCTTCGCGGAAGGGCAGCGAGCCGGACGCATCCTAGACCGGATTGGGGAAGGGGAGGACTGTGCGCTGGTGACTGACGCGGGCAGCCCCGCCATCAGTGACCCGGGCGAGAAGCTGGTGGCCGAGGCGCTGGAGCGCGGATTGACGGTGGTGCCGGTGCCAGGCCCCACGGCCCTGGTCGCCGCGCTGAGCGCCTCTGGATTGCCCACGGGGCGCTTCCACTTCCTGGGCTTCCTCCCGCGCAAGGGCGCCGAGCGCCGGGCGATGCTGGAGGAGGTGGCGCAGCTGTCCGCCACCCTGGTGCTCTATGAGTCCCCACGCCGCCTGTCGGAGACGTTGCCGGACCTGCTCGACGCCTGGGGCGACCGGCGCGCGTGCGTGGCGCGGGAGCTGACGAAGCTGCACGAGGAGTTCGCCCGGGGCACCTTGTCCGAACTGGCCGCGCGCTACGCGGCGGAGGAGCCTCGCGGCGAGGTGGTGGTGCTGGTGGAGGGCCGCACCGGCGAGACACGCTGGTCCGAGGAGGAATTGCGCCGGGCCCTGGAGGAGGGGCTGTCGCGCGGCGAGAAGCTCAAGGCGCTGAGCACCGAGCTGGCCCGCCGCGCGGGCTGGGCCGGTCAGGACGTCTATCGACTGGGGCTCTCGCTGAAGCGCTGAGTCCCCAGGTGGGCGCCGTCATCGGCGCCCACCGGGCCACGCTAGAAGCTGAACGTGGCGCTCAGGTCGAAGCGGAACGTGGTGCTCTCCACCGCGAGGAAGCGGCGAGACACCAGGTCGTAGCGCCAGTCGAAGTTGGGGTTGAGGTCGGGCGAGCCGGGCTGTGTGTCCACGCCGCCGTCGTTGTTCGCGTCACGCCCCGGATCCTCGGCGGTGAGGGCGTGGTTGGTGTTGTAGAGGAACATGCCGGACGCGCGAATCTGGAAGGCCTGCGACGCGTTCGCCGTGACGCCCAGCATGCCACCCACCTGGAAGTAGTCCTCGGAGGTGAGCAGCTTGCGCAGGGCGGCGCTCAGCTCGTTGTAGTAGCGGCCACTGCCCACGTAGTTGCCGATACCCCGGACGTCCAGGGCGAAGCGCTGCGACTTCGCCGGCCGGTTGAAGGGCACCAACTCCACGCCGAAGAGCATGCCCGCGGTGTGAGGGGCGTTGATGCCCGTCTCCTTGCGGTTCCACGGGCCCGTGAAGCAGTTGTCCGGGGCGCCCAGGTTCTCCGGGTTGGAGTCCTTCTGGACGCAATTGGAGTAGGCGCCCGGACCGCGCACGGGGATGGTGTAGTGCGCCTTGAAGTACGGCTCGGCCGCGCCGATGCGGCGCGAGAAGGCCGTGTAGAGCTGGTACTTGTGGATGCGGTCGCCAATGTTGCCGCGGCTGTCCGAGTTGGTGGTGTCCGCGGCCGCGTCACGCAGCTTCGCGGTGGGGGCCTCGTACTCCAGGCCGACAATCCAGGTGGGCTTCGTCTCGTCCTTCTCCTGGTTGAAGAAGGCGTAGGCCAGGCCGAAGCGCATGTTGCCCAGGCCGCCGCGGAAGCTCTCCTGCGGTACGTCGAACAGGGCGCTGCCCGGTGCCGAGCCATCCAGACAGCCCGGGATGACGGAGCCGTTGGCGTTCAGGCAGTTGTTGGTGATGGTGGACGTCTCGGGAGACGAGTTGGACGTGAAGTCCCAACGCTCGTTCTGCGAGAAGACGACGGGCAGGGCGAAGGAGAACTCCAGGTCCCTGTAGAGGCCGACGGACAGCTCCAGGTTGAGCCGGGCGTCCACGCCTTTGTACCAGAGCTCCGACGCATCCCGGCGGCCTGCCGGTTGCCCGGCGGGGGCCAACTGCTCGCGGATGATCTTCGCGCGGTTCTGTGTGCGCTCGAAGCCGACGTCGATGAAGAGGTCGAACGGGTCGTCCTCCTCGAGCGACGACGCAATCCGGGTGATGTCCGCCGCGGTGGCGGCGAACGGCGCGCCCAGCGTCAGCGCGGCAAGTACGACGCGAAGCCTGTGCATCCGACCTCCGACGGCAAATCTCCCTGGCCTACCGGCAAGCCCGGGGGGCTTCCAGCTAGCCGTGCCGTCGAAGGAGTGTCAAGAAACGGGTGGCTTTTACTTGCCGGCGACCACGGACGCGCTCAGCAACCCGTCCATCCGGCGCACCTCCGCCTCGAAACCCGACCGGTGCTGCGCGGCCAGTGAGCGGCGGTAGGTCTTGTGCTGGTCGTAGGGGTCCAGCACCCGGTCATCCTGCGTCATGAGCTGGTAGTGGAGGTGGGGGGCGAAGCTGCGGCCCGTGTTGCCGCTCTTGGCGATGACCTGCCCCACGGAGAACCGGGTGCCCGGCTTGACGCTCTTGTCCACCTCGTCCAGGTGGAGGAAGAGCGCCCGGCGCCCCTTGCCGCCCGACTCCACCAACTCGATGCAGTTGCCGTTGCTGCTGAAGTTCCAGTTCTTCCGCTTCACCACCCCGTTGAAGGGGGCCTTGATGGGCGTGCCGACCGGGGTGCGGAAGTCCACGCCCTTGTGCTTGCGGCCGTCGCGAAGCAGGGACGTCACCTGCTCGTAGTCGTCGATGGGGGAGCGCTCCAGCCTCAGCTCCAGCTCGTCGCCGCCGGGCAGGTAGTACCGGGCATTGGGCTCGCCGTTGGCCTGGTAGCGGTACGCGCTCAGCGTCTTGCCCAGCTTGGCGCTGGTGAAGCGCACCGCGTGCACCAGGGGCTCCTCGTTGGTGCGGCGCTGGTAGAGCACCTCCAGCGTGTCACCGCGGAGAATCTCCCCGGGCACGGAGACCCACCACACCAGGGTGCGCGTCACCACCTGCGCCAGCGCCGGACCCACGTCCGAGCCAGCGGCGTTGACGAGCGCGGTCTCCAGGGGGCCGCTGATGCTCACCGAGACGCGCTCCAGGCCCGCGGCCTTCACCGGGTCCGTGGCCACGGGCGCCGGCGTGGGCGCCGCGGCGACGGCGCCCGCGTCGGGGACTGCGTTGGGCATCTGAGCCGCGGCCTCTTCCGTCGCCTGAACCATCCGCTGCTTCCACCACCACACGCCGCCGGCGGCACCGCCGAGGATGAGTGACACGGCGACCACCGTGCCGAAGGGACTGCGCTTCGGAGGGGCACCGAGTGTGGGAAGGTTCGGCCGCATACAAGCTCCCTGAGTTGGAATGGGTGGGCGGGCCCGGAACCGACGCGCGCGAAGCGGAATTCCGCTTCCTCGCGGTCTATTCGTCCGGACCGTCTTCCTGCCCGTCTGGTGTGGTGTCGCGCAAGCCAAACTCCTTCATCTTCGTCTGGAGTGACTTGCGGCTGATTTGAAGCAACCGAGCGGCCCGGGTGACGTTGCCACCCGTCTCCTCGAGCTTCTTCACGATGAGGTCCCGCTCGAGCTCGGCGGCCTTCATCCGGACGATGTCCTTCAGGCCGACTTCCCCCGTGGGAACGTCGATGGAGGCCACCGCGCTGGCCAGGTTGGCGCTCGCATGGACGCTCGTTCCCTGGCGGACCGGCTCCGGCAGGTCGCGGGCGGTGATGAGAGGCCCGTCCGCGAACAGGAGCACGCGCTCGATGAGGTTCTCCAGTTCGCGGATGTTGCCCGGCCACGCGTAGCCCTGGAGCAGGGCCATGGCGTCGTCGGCGATGCCTTCAATCTTCTTGTTGAGGCGCCGGTTGTACTTCTCCACGAAGTGCCGGGCGAGCATGGGGATGTCGCTGCGGCGCTCGCGCAGGGCGGGCAGGGAGATGGGGACCACCGCCAGGCGGTAGTAGAGGTCCTTGCGGAAGCGGCCGGCTTCAATCTCCGCCTGGAGATCGCGGTTGGTGGCGGCCACGAGCCGCACGTCCACGCGCGTCGTCTTGATGCCGCCCACGCGTTCGAACTCGCCCTCTTGAATTGCGCGCAGCAGCTTCACCTGCATCTCCACCGGAATCTCGCCGATCTCGTCCAGGAAGAGGGTGCCCTCGTCGGCCAGCTCGAAGCGGCCGGGCTTGGACGTGACGGCGCCGGTGAAGGCCCCGCGCTCGTAGCCGAAGAGCTCGCTCTCCAGCAGCGTGTGGGGAATGGCGGCGCAGTTGATCTTGATGAACGGCTTGTCGCGGCGGCTGGAGGCGCCGTGCAGCGCGGTGGCGATGAGCTCCTTGCCGGTGCCGCTCTCCCCCGTGATGAGCACCGTGGACGGTGTGTCCGCCACCTTGTCGATGATCTTATAGACCTCTTGGATCGTCGACGAGTCGCCGATGATGGCCGCGCGCGCCTTCACGTCCGGGCGCACGGAGCGGCGGGCGCTCTCGTTCGTCTTCGCGGCCTTGGCGACGACGGAGGACAGCTCCGCCTGATCGAAGGGCTTGGTGATGTAGTCGAACGCGCCCGCCTTGATGGCGTCCACGGCGGAGTCCACCGTGCCATGCGCGGTGATGATGATGACGGGGACGTCCGGGTTGGCGGTGCGGATGGTGCCGAGCACCTCCATGCCGCCCACCTTGGGCATCACCAGGTCCGTTACCACGATGTCCGCGCCGTTTTTGTGGAACTCGGCGAGCCCTTGCTCGCCGTTCTCCGCCACGGTGACGTCAAAGCCGTCCCGGCGCAGCATCGCGGCGAGCACCTTGCGGAGGTTCGCCTCGTCGTCGATGACCAGGACCTTGGCCATGGTGGAAGTCGTGACCGCGGGCGACCGGAACTAGCGACGTTCCGTGGCGCCGGCGCCCTCCAGGGTGCAGATGGCGTCCGGGTGCTTGATGCGCAGCAGCAGCGCCTCCAGGACGCGGAACGGGTGGTTCATCCGCGACGCGCCCAGGTACGCCGCCACCATGTCCATGGACACCGCGAGGTCCATGTTCTCCCGGCCGGTGGACACCACCACGCCGGAGTCCCCGCGCAGGCGGTTGGACTGGTAGACGCCGTCCGACGCGAGTTGGCGGATGGTCTCAATCTCCAGTACGCCCGTCTTCTCGTAGATGCGGTGCAGCTGCGAGTACAGCCGCGGCGACAGGACGACGGCGTAGGGGCCGAAGTGGCCCTGCTCGTTGAGCTTGCGCGTGGCCTCGACGATGGCCTGGAAACCGCCACCCGGTGACGTCCAGTCACCCAGCGGCACCGTGAGCCGGCCGTTGGCCGTCATCAGGCCTTCGTAGCCCAGGCGCGCGTCACCGTAGAAGATGAGTTCGTCTTCCTGCTGCGCGCACAGCGCGGCGGCGCCAGCGGCGGCCGACACGTCCAGCGGCATGTTGTGCGTGCGCGCGGCCTCGATGTCGCGCCAGTGCAGCAAGAAGTCCTTGTAGATGATGGGGATGGTCTTGAACTTGCGAGCATCGGTGAAGACCATCGCGGTCTCCTGCTCACCGACGATGTCCACGGCGCCGGGGGAAACGCCCTGGAACTCGTCGTAGGGAACCGTCTGCACCCCGGCGCCCAGCGGCCCGTAGATGTCCAGGATGCGCCGACCCACCAGCGAACGCCGGGCGACCTGGATGACAGTCTCGTTCAGACGCGCCCACTCCTCTTCGCGGAGCGGGTTCTCGGCATGTCCAAGGAAGTCAGGCATGAAATGTGGCTCCAGAGGCATCGACTAGAGAAGGAAGAAGAAAGCTTCAGCGACCGCTGCCGGAACCACTGCCACCCCGGCGCAGTGAACCCACGGTGAGCGGGTGCGACTCCACGGCGGGCGGCGGCGCGGGCAGGCCGTACAGCAGCCGCTGGGGCGGCAGGGACGTTGGCGGCTCGGAGGGGAGCCGGCCGTTGCGGCCGTTGACGGAGAAAGCCGGGCCGTCCGGTGTGGGCACATGGACGGTGGCAGGGGCGGGGGCCTCGGCGGCCTGGAAATGACCGGGGACGAAGGGCTTGGCGAAGTGGTCGTTCTGACCACTGTCCAACATGCGAAGCATGTGGACGGCCTCGGAGACGTGCTCCTTCTCCTCGGCGGCCAGGTGCTGGAAGAACGCGCGGACCTCGGGGTTCGAGGAGGCACGGGCGTAGGCTTCGTACTCGTTGATCGTCTCCAGCTCACGTGCCAGCACGAGGCGGATGCGCGCCACGTCGTCCAAGTCACTGTCGGGAGGGCCGGCCATTGGAACGGACCCTTGCAATCCAGGGGGTTCGGCGTCAAGCGAAACAGGGGGACGGGGTTTCGGGCTTCATGACACCGAACGGCCCGCGTAGAGTCCGCCGCTCTCGTGACCACGTCCTCGCCCGAGTCTCCGCCCCCGCCGATTGCGCCGGTTGCGCCTCCTCGTCCCGAGCGTTCAGGAGGTGGTGCCGCGCTGGTGGCGGCCGGCGTCCTTGCTTCCCGGCTGATGGGCCTGGTGCGCGAGCGCGTCTTCGCCCACTACCTGGGTAACTCGGAGGTCGCGGCCGTCTTCAAGGCGGCGCTGCGCATTCCCAACTTCCTGCAGAACCTGTTCGGCGAGGGCGTCCTCTCCGGCTCGTTCATTCCCGTCTACGCGCAGCTCCTGGGTCGCAAGGACACGGAGACGGCGGACCGGGTCGCGGGCGCCGTCTTTGGCATCCTGTCCCTGGTTACGGCGGTGGTAGTGGCGCTGGGCATGGTGTTCACCCCGCTGCTGGTGGATGCCATCGCGCCCGGTTTCCAGGGACAGGAGCGGGAGCTGGCCGTCCACCTGGTGCGCATCCTCTTCCCTGGCACAGGCATGCTGGTGCTGAGCGCCTGGTGCCTGGGCATCCTCAACAGCCACCGGCGCTTCCTCCTTTCGTACCTGGCGCCCGTCGTCTGGAACCTGGTCATCATCGCCGCGTTGGTGGCCGCGGGAGGCCGCTACGAGGAAGAGGCGTTGGTGTCGGTGCTGGCCTACGCCGTGGTGCTGGGCAGCTTCCTGCAGTTCGCGGTGCAGGTGCCCTCCGTCCTCAAGTTGATGGGCCGCTTCCGCCCGACGCTGTCGCTGGCGGCTGAGCCTGTGCGGCAGGTGCTGAAGAACTTCGGGCCGGTCGTGTTGGGGCGCGGCGTGGTCCAGTTCAGCGCGTGGGTGGACACGGCCTTCGCGTCACTCATCTCCAATCGCGCGCTGTCCTCGCTGCTCTACGCGCAGACCATCTACCTCATCCCGGTGAGCCTCTTTGGGATGGCGGTGTCCGCGGCGGAGCTGCCGGAGATGTCGCGCGCCACGGGGGAGGGCGCGGACGTGGCCGCCAGGTTGCGCCAACGCATCGACGGTGGCGCACGTCGCATCTGCTTCTGGGTCGTCCCGTCGGCGGCCGCCTTTCTCTTCCTGGGGGACATGGTGGCGGCGGCGTTGCTGCAGACGGGGCGCTTCGATGCGGCGGACTCGCGCTACCTCTGGTACCTGCTCATGGGGGCTGCGCTGGGATTGGTGGCCTCCACGGTGGGGCGTCTCTATGCCTCCGCCTTCTATGCGCTGAAGGATCCGAAGACGCCGCTGCGCTTCGCGGTGGTGCGCGTGCTGGTGGGCACCCTGGGCGCATGGGTGCTGGGCCTGTGGCTGCCGGGATGGCTGGGTGTGCCGCAGCACCTGGGCGCGTTGGGCCTCACCCTGGCCAGCGGCCTGGTGGCCTGGCTGGAGGCGGGACTGCTGCGCCGCAAGCTGGTGAAGCAGCTCGGGCCGGTCGGCGTCCCGTCTGGACTGCTGCCTCGCTTGTGGGGCGCCGCGGCGGTGGCTGGATTAGTGGCGGTGGGCGTCAAGGTGGGCCTCACCTCGCTGCTCGGGCCGATGCCCGGCGTGACGGCGGAGTGGGGGGGGGGCTTCCTGATGCCGCCGCGCCTGCACCCCGTTCTGGGCTTCGCAGCGGTGGCGCTCCCGTTCGGTGCTGTTTATTTCGGGATGTCAGCGGCGCTGGGCATCCCGGAGGCGGGAACGGTGTTGCGCAAGGTGGGGCGGAAGCTTCGTCTGGTGCGCTAACCACCTGGGATTGCTTGGCTCCCTGCCTGGTAAGCGGCCGCTATTTGGCGTTGCAAGCATCGGGTCCGGGATGCTCTGACGGGGTGCCTCCGTTATGGTCGGAGCGTTGGCGTCAACAGCATGTGCGTCATCTGGCTTCCTCCGGACATGGCGCGCGTGTAGAGTGCGCCGCCTTTTTCACCGGGGCCCGGCTTCTCGGGAAGCCAGGGTCGAATTCGCTTCAGGAAGGTCTCGCAGTGAGCGACGAGAAGAACGGTTCCAATTCTGGCGGGATGGGTCCCAAGAAGCCGAAGGCCACCTTCGGTGACGTGATGCTCGGCATCCCTTCCGGGGGAGCTCGCAGCGAGGGCGGTCGGGGCGAACAGCGCGGCGGTGGCCGAGGCGGCGAGCGCAGCGGCGGTGGCCGTGGTGAGCGCGACGCCCAGCCGCGTCCGGCGGGTGGTGCGCCGCGCGACGAGCGGGGGCCCCGTGGCGGGAGCGAGCGCCGTGGCGGAGGCGACCGTCGTCCGTCGGGCCCCATGGTCGTCGTGAAGCGGGCGTCGGGTGCCATCGAGACGCGCGGCCCGGTGGGGGATGCTCCCGCCGAGGCGACCGCGACGGCCGAGGACACGACCGCCGCCGCCGAATCCTCCGCCGCGACGCCGGCCCCCACGCCGCGTCCGGTCACGCCGACGCCGGCGCCGACCAGCGCGCTGTATGAGGAAGTTCCCGAGGCCCAGTCCTTCGCCGAGATGTTCGAGGCGCAGGCCAAGGAGGGTGGAACGCCCAGCCGCAAGGGCCTGCGCGTGGGCGAGAAGGTCCGTGGCACCATCTTCCAGCTCGGCGCGGACACCGCGTTCGTGTCCGTGGAAGGCGCGGCCAAGAGCGAGGCGATGATCGAGCTTCGCGAGCTGAAGGACGACGAGGGCATCCTGCGCTTCGGCGTGGGTGACACCATCGACGCGCACGTGGTGGAGGTGGGGGCCAAGGGCATCCTGCTCAGCCGCGCGCTGGCCAAGGGCAGCGCGAACCTGGCCCTGCTGGCCGAGGCCCGCGCTTCCGGCATGCCCGTCGAGGGCCTGGTGCTGAGCGTGAACAAGGGCGGTGTGGAGGTCGCCATCGGTGACATCCGCGCGTTCTGCCCCATCAGCCAGCTGGACCTGCGCTACGTGGAGAAGCCGGACCAGTTCATTGGCGAGAAGCTCCAGTTCCGCGTGAGCGAGGTCCGCGAGCGCAACGTGGTGCTGTCGCGCCGCTCGCTGCTGGAGGACGAGCAGCGGCAGCTGGCCGCGGAGACGCGCAAGAACCTGGCCCAGGGCAAGATCGTCAAGGGCAAGGTCACCGGCGTGCGCGACTTCGGCGTGTTCGTGGACCTGGGCGGCGTGGAGGGCATGATTCCCGTCTCCGAGCTTTCGTACACCCGCGTCGGTCACCCGAGCGACGTGGTGAAGGTCGGCGATGACGTCGAGGTCGAGATCCTTCGCATGGAGGCCGGCCAGCCCAACTCGCCGGACAAGTCCAAGCAGAAGGAGCGCATCACGCTGTCCATGCGCTCGCGCCAGGAGGATCCGTTCCAGAAGGCGCTGTCCGAAATCAAGGAAGGCGACCGCCTCCAGGGCAAGGTCGTCCGCCTGCAGCAGTTCGGCGCCTTCGTGGAGCTGCGTCCGGGCGTGGACGGTCTGGTCCACATCTCCGCGCTCAGCGACCGCCGCATCGCGCACCCGCGCGACGTGGTGAAGGAAGGGGAGACCATCTGGGTGTCGGTGGAGAAGATCGACACGCAGGAGAAGCGCATCGGCCTGCGCCGCATCTCCGAGGAAGAGGCGCAGCGTCCTCCCGAGGAGCGCACGGCGCCCGCCGCGGAAGCCGCCGCTCCGGCGCAGCCCGCCGCGCCCCGTCCCAAGGTGGGCCAGGTCGTCGTGGGCAAGGTGGATCGCATCGAGCCGTACGGCGTGTTCCTCGCGTTCCCGGGCGGCAAGGGCTTGCTGCCCGCGAGCGAGACGGGCACCGAGCGTGGCACCGACCTGCGCAAGCACTACTCGCTGGGCCAGGAGGTGAAGGTGGCCATCCTGGACATCGACGCGTCCGGGAAGATCCGCCTGTCCGTCACCGCCGCCATCCGCGCGGAGGAGCGCGCCGAGGTGGAGGCCTGGCAGAAGACGCAGCAGCCGCAGGGCGCGGGCAAGAAGGGCTTCGGCACCTTCGCGGATCTGCTCAGCAAGGCGCGCAAGTAATTCCCTGTCTCCAGCGCTGATTTCGTTGATGTGGTCAGCGCTGGAGAAAGGTGTTGACGGTCCAGGCGAGGGACGGTACTTACCGCCTCGCCTCTCTCTACCGCGGGGTGGAGCAGCCTGGTAGCTCGTCGGGCTCATAACCCGAAGGTCGCAGGTTCAAATCCTGCCCCCGCAACTCGTTGTTCTTCGAAACTTGATTGGAATCGCAGTCAGGTTTCGAGTAGTTGAGTCTCAAGACATGTCGCGGGGTGGAGCAGCCTGGTAGCTCGTCGGGCTCATAACCCGAAGGTCGCAGGTTCAAATCCTGCCCCCGCAACTCGTTGCACTTCGAATCGCTGAACCCAAACATGACGCGGGGTGGAGCAGCCTGGTAGCTCGTCGGGCTCATAACCCGAAGGTCGCAGGTTCAAATCCTGCCCCCGCAACTCAAGTCGGCCCGGTCATTCTCATGGAATGGCCGGGCCGATTTCTTTTTGCGCGTCTCGAGACTGCGGGCGCCCTCCAGCACGGCTGCCCTGCGTCCCACCGAGCGCGTTGTGTTTGCTGGTGAAGGCGTACCCGGCACCACGGTCCATCTTCCTCGTAGGGGATTGCCCCCACCGGTGATGCGCGGCTAACGCCGCCGACAACGACGAGGAGGAGTCCATGGACGCCGACATCACGCATGTCCTGCTGGTCGGAGGTACGGGGCGTTTTGGCGGCAGGTTGGCGTCGGCGCTGCTGGCGCGTCCCGGCATCCACCTGCACGTGTTGGTACGTCCGGGCACGCGCAGCGACGCGCTGGTGAGCCTGGCGGAGCATGGGGTGACGTTGGTGAGCGGGACGCTGGATGACATGCGCTCGCTCGATTCGGCCTTGGAGGGCGTGGACGCGGTGGTCTCCGCCGTGAGCGGACCACCCGAGGTGCAAGTGGAAGGGCAGCTCCGGTTGCTGGACTCCGCGCGGCGGCATGGCGTCATCCGCTTCATCCCTTCGGACTACTCGCTGGACTACACCGACGCGGACGCGGGTGACGCCTTCATGGATGCGCACCGCCGTGTCGCGGACGCCGTGGTGAAGAGTGGCGTGCCGTACACCTTCGTCCTGTGCGGCGCATTCATGGAGACGGCGCTGTCGCCGCAGGCGCAGGTGTTCGACTTCGAGCGCGGCGTTGTCTCGTACTGGGGCACGGGAGATGAGCCCTTCGACGTCACCGCGATGACGGATGCGGCGCGATGGGTGGCGGAGGTGGTGGTGGCTCCTCACGCCGCGGGCCGACGGCTGGAGTTCGTGGGGGACGTGGCGACGGTGAATGGCGTGGCCGCCTTGTACGAAGCGCTGACCGGACAGCGCCTTCGCCGCCTGTGCAGGGGAAGTGTGGAGGACCTTCGCCGGCAGCTCGTGCGCGCGCGGCCCGAAGGCGTGTCCGTCCAGGTGTCTTCCGCGCAGCTGAGTCTGCTCTCGCAGCTTGCGGGGAAGGGGAGACTGCACGAGCCCGCCAATGCCGAGTACCCGCGGCTCCGGCCCATGACGCTGCGCGACTTCCTTGAAGCACGGTGGAGGGTGTCGGCATCCGCGCGGGCGACGTTGCCACTCGCTCCACCGCCGTAGCCCGCGAGCATCGCGGACACTCAGTGGAGTCAGCGCGTATCGGTGGCGGTGCGCTGCGGGCTCGGGTCGCACGCCAGCAGGGCGCACTGCGTCGCGGGCGCGCACTGATCATCACAGCAGCGCAGATGTCCCCAGGGGCAGCCACGGGATGTGGCCGTGCTGTTTTTCTCCTCGGAGGCGGATTGCGTCGCGCTTCCTGAGTCCTTTGTGCCTCTGTCGCCGCGCGACATGGACTCAGGTGTCGCGTTACCCGGGTCCATGGTGGCTTCGGCGCGCGGGAACGGGCGTTCCGCGGTGCCCAGACACCCAGTCGCGCCAAGCACAAGTGCCTAGAACACCGCTCCCCAGACGCCTGCGCGTCCATAACCAGCGCTCATGGCTCCCGCATGTTCGACGCAACCTGCCGTAATTGCGGAATTCTGCGCTCCGTTGGAAAAAATGCGTGTGTCGCCTTTTAACTTACATCCGATCGGGCACTAATCTCTCTGCCAGGTGACAATCTGTCACTTGGTCGCCTTCTGACCGTGACTGGGAGTTTCGGCGATGGGGCCGGAACCTTGGACCCAGGCTGTAAGGAAGGCGGCCACCCCCGCCGTCGTAAATGGAGTTTCCCCACGTGAGAAGGTTGGTTGCCACGCTGTCCGGGCTTGCCCTGGTACTGTCCGGTACCAGTTCCGTCGCCCGGACGCTGCCGAACTACGATGCACTCCAGGACGCGAAGCCCGCGGGTCGTGCCACCGCGGGATTCAAGCCGGTCAACAGCAGCCTGAAGGGGGCGCGGGTCGCCCACAAGGACTCGCTGACCGGTTCCCCGACGTTCATCTGGACGCACCCGACTGTGGAGCAGACGAAGCTCCGCGGCGAGTACGCGAAGATGTCTCCCGCCAAGGCGGCGCTGGCGCAGATTTCTGCCCACGCTCCTCTCTACGGTCTCTCTTCGTTTGAGGCCGCGGGCGCGACGGTCACCAACGTCAGCACCAACACGCAGGGCGTGAAGGTCGTGACGCTGGCCCAGGAGTCCTCGGGAATCGAGGTCTTCCGCCAGTCGCTGAAGGTGCTGCTGAACAAGCACAACCAGGTGGTTGCCATCTCCGGCAGCCTCTCCAAGCATGGTTCCGCGGAGATCCCCAAGGCCAAGGCGCGCTTCACGTTGCCTGCGACCGAGGCGATCGCCGTGGCCTACAAGGACCTCACGGGCGCCGCGCTGGACCGCAACCTGCTCACCCGCGTGAGCGACGCGAAGAAGGGCGACAAGTACTCGCACTTCACGCTGGCCAGCTACGCGCGTCCGCTCGAGGAGGGGTTTGTCATCCCCGCCCGCGCGAAGCAGGTCTACTTCCCGCTGCCTGGCAAGCTGGTCCCCGCGTACTACGTGGAGATCAACACGGGCCGCGCGAACAGCGTGGACTCGGACTACTTCGCGTACGTCATCTCGGCCGCCGACGGTCAGTTGCTGATGCGCAACGACCTGAAGGCGCACGCGGAGTTCAGCTACCGTGTGTTCTCGGACACGACGCCGCCGTACACCCCGCACGACGGCCCGATCGGCAGCGGCGGTACGCCGCACCCGACCGGCAGCCCGGACGGCTACCAGTCGCCGTACGTTCCGGCGAACCTGATCACCCTCGAGAGCCTCCCGTTCAGCCGGAACGATCCCTGGCTGCCGGACGGCGCGACGGAGACGGTGGGTAACAACGTCGACGCGTACGCGGACCTCACCGCGCCGGACTACTTCAACGCCGGCGACCTCCGCGCTTCCGTCACGGCTCCGGGTGTGTTCGACCGGACCATCGACTTCGGCATCCAGCCGAACGCCAACAACGAGCAGATCGCCGCGGCGACGACGAGCCTGTTCTTCCTGAACAACTGGCTCCACGACTGGTACTACGACGCCGGCTTCGACGAGGCCTCCGGCAACGCCCAGCATGACAACTTCGGGCGTGGCGGCGTGGGTGGTGACCGTCTGCAGGCGCAGGCGCAGGACTACAGCGGCACCGACAACGCCAACATGCTCACGCCGGCGGACGGTGCGTCGCCGCGCATGCAGATGTACCTGTTCGCCGGGCCGCGCAACTCGCGCCTGACGGCGAACGCTCCGGCGGAGGTCGCGGGTGACTACGAGGGTGGCGTCTCCTCCTCCTTCGGTCCGCAGACCTTCAGCGTCACCGGCGACGTGGTGGCGGCGCAGGACGCGGCCAACTCCACGGGCCCGACGGACCGTGACGGTTGCACCGCGCTGACCAACGCGGCCGAGGTCACTGGCAAGATTGCCATCATCGACCGAGGCAGCTGCGACTTCATCATCAAGGTGACCAACGCGCAGAACGCGGGCGCCATCGGCGTCATCATCCACGACAACGTCGCGGGTCCCACGATCGACCTGGGCGGTGACTCCACCTCCATCACCATCCCTACGCTTCGCGTGAATCTGGATGATGGCAACGTGCTGCGCAGCGGTCTGCCGGCGCTCAACGTCACCCTGTGGCGTGGTCCGACCACGTGGATCGACGGCACCATCGACAACGCCATCGTGGCGCACGAGTGGGGTCACTACATCAGCAACCGCCTCGTCGCGAACTCGTCCGGTCTGGTGAACAACCAGGGCCGCGCGATGGGCGAGGGCTGGGGTGACTTCACCGCCCTGCTGATGATGGTTCGCGCCGAGGACATCAACGTCCCGTCCAACGCGAACTGGAACGGCGCCTACGCCGCCGCGGGCTACGCCACGCGAGCGGACGCGAACTCCGAGTTCTTCGGTATCCGCCGTGGCACGTACTCGTCGGACCAGACCAAGAACGCGCTGTCGTTCCGTCACATCATGGACGGCGTGGCGCTGCCCACGGGCGTGCCGTTCAACGGCAACACGGGTCTGCCGAACTCGCAGGTCCACAACTCCGGCGAGATCTGGGCGACGATGCTGTGGGAGTGCTACACGTCGCTGCTCCGCGCGCATCCGTTCCAGGAGGCGCAGGACCGGATGAAGAGCTACCTGGTCAACGGGTACAAGCTCACGCCGGCGGCCCCCACGTACCTGGAGGCGCGTGACGCCGTCATCGCGGCGGCCTACGCCAACGACCCGGCGGACGCCGAGCGGTTCTGGGCGGCCTTCGCCAAGCGCGGCGCGGGCGTCGGCGCCGTGGCTCCGGACCGCTACTCCACGAACCACGCCGGTGTCGTGGAGAGCTTCGTGGTTGGTTCGGCCATCCAGATCGTGTCGGCCGAGTTCATCGACGACGTCGAGGCTGGCTCGTGCGACCTCGACGGCATCCTGGACAACGGTGAGACGGGCCGCATCGAGGTCACCGTGCGCAACGCGGGCGCGCTGCCTGCGTCCGCCTCCAGCGTCAACCTGTCCTCCGCCTTCTCGGGTCTCGAGTTCGGCAACGGTGGTCAGGCGAGCTTCCCGGTCATCCCCGTGTTCGGTACGGCCACGGTCTCCATCCCGGTCTCGCTCACGGGCGCGACGGGCCAGCAGGACGTGACCATCGACATCGCGGCGCGTGATGCGGGCCAGGCGATCCCCGGCGACATCACGGACAGCATCATCCTCACGACGCACTTCGACGAGCGTGCGAACTCCTCCAACATCGAGGACGTTCAGATCACCCCGTCCAAGCTGCCTTGGGAGACCGAGTACGACGAGGCCCTGACCCCGGCCGTGTTCAGCGTGGTCACGTTCGAGGACGGCAACCGCACGTTCTACGCGGAGAACACCCCGTCCTTCGCCGACGTTCGCCTCATCTCGCCTGAGCTGCACGTCAGCGCGACCGAGCCCTTCGTGATCAACTTCCTGCACGCTTGGGACTTCGAGGACGACTACGACGGCGCCACGGTCGAAATCACCGAGGACGGTGGCCAGACCTGGGTGGACATCGGCGATCCGATCCACAACACGGTTCTAGAGAACTACGAGGGCAACCTGAACCCGCTGGCTGGCAAGCCCGCGCTGTCCAGCTACAACCCTCAGTTCCCGGGCATGCTCCCCGCGACCATCGACCTGGGCACGGCCTACGCCGGCAAGACGGTGCAGGTCCGCTTCCGCGTCGGTACGGACATGAGCGCCGGCTACACGGGCTGGCTGCTGGACGACCTCGAGTTCAACGGCATCACGAACACCCCGTTCACCACCATCGCGGCTGAGGATGGCGTCTGTGTGAACCCCTGGCCCATCGCCAACGCCGGTCCTGACCGGTCCATCGCGCCGGGTGAACTGGTGAGCCTCTACGGTTCGGCTGCCGATCCGGAAGGCCAGCCGGTGACCTTCACCTGGGCACAGACGTCTGGTCCCGCGGTCACCCTGGCGGGTGCCGACACCCTGACGCCGTCGTTCACGGCGCCGCAGGTCACCGCGGCCACCGCACTGGTGTTCACGCTGACCGTCTCCGACGGCGTCAAGACGGCCACGGACTCGGTGACCGTGACGGTGGCGCTGCCCAACCATGCGCCCACTGTGAACGCGGGCCTCGACGGCACGGTCGAGGAGCGCGCTGAGTACACGCTGAGCGGCTCCGCCAGCGACGAGGACGGCGATGCCCTCACGTACCTGTGGACCCAGGTCTCCGGTACGCCGGTGGCGGTGAAGGACTACACCACGCCGACGGCGACGTTCATCGCGCCCGAGGTCACGGTGGATGATCCGCTGGTCTTCCGTCTGACGGTCAGCGACGGCATCGCTACGGCGAACGACACGGTCACCGTGACGGTCACCAACGCGAACCGCGCGCCCATCGTCTCCGACACGTCCGTGGCCTTCGCCGCGGGTACTGTCACCGTGACGGCCTCCGCGGTCGACCCGGATGGTGACGCGCTCAGCTACAGCTGGGAGCAGACGGGTGGTTCGACGGTCGCCATCAATGGCGCCGACACGTCCGCCATCTCCTTCGCCACCCCGGTCCCGGGCTCGTACGAGTTCACCGTGACGGCGACGGACGGCTCGGCCTCTACCTCCAAGGCGGTGCCGGTGACCATCATCGACGGTTCTCTGCCGGTGAACTCTGCGCCGACCGTGAACGCGGGTATCGATGCCACGGCGAACGCCGGCGACACCGTGGCGCTGAGCGGCTCCGCGAGCGACGCCGAGGGTGACACCCTGACGTACCTCTGGGAGCAGATCGGTGGCACGCAGGTGACCCTGACGGGCGCCGACACCCTGACGCCGTCGTTCACCGCGCCGAGCACGGTCAACGGTGACACGCTGGGCTTCATCCTGACGGTCAGCGACGGCACCTCGACCACCAGCGACGTCGTGCGCGTCGTCGTGGCGGCGGACCCGGGTGCCAACCCGAGCAACACGGCTCCGGAAGTGGACGCGGGCGAGTCGGCTGTCGTGGCGGAGGGCGCCACCGTGACGCTCAACGGCACGGCGACCGACGCTGACGGCGACACGCTCGTCATCGTCTGGACGCAGATCGCCGGCACGCCCGTGACGCTGTCTGACGCGACCTCGCTGACGCCGACGTTCACCGCGCCGGCCTCCTCCGAGCCGCTGACCTTCCTCCTGATGGTCAACGACGGTACGGCGACTGTGGTCGACGTGACGTCCATCAGCGTGACCGAGGAGAACGACGCGCCGGTGGCGTCCGCTCGCGCGGTGCTCTCTGGCAACCAGACGTCGGCCACGCTCGACGGCTCGGCTTCCAGCGACGCGAACGGCGATGCGCTGACGTACCGCTGGACGCAGGTCTCCGGTCCGAACGCGACCATCTCCGGCGCGGACCAGGCGGTTGCGGTCGTCAACCTGCCTGACCTCGACGACAAGACGGCGTCGTTCTCGTTCCGCCTGACGGTGACGGACTCCGCGGGCGTCGAGAGCAGCACCACCGTGCAGTTCTCCGCCCGCAACGGCGGTGACAGCGGTGGCTGCTCCGCGACGGGCGCAGGCGCTCCGGTCGGCATGATCGGCCTGGCGCTGCTCGGCCTGCTGCGCCGCCGTCGTCTGAACTGAGACGCGCGGGTCCTCCTCCTGCCTCCGGGTGGGAGGAGGCCTCCGCGGGGCCCGGATGAAGTGAGTGTCCGGGCGTCGCGGAACGCCGACTGAAGAAGAACTTCCTGGCGGCCGGCTCCCGGATTCAAGGGGGCCGGCCGTCGACTTTTCCGGGCCGAGGGGCCGCGGACCTCAGAGGGGCCGCACGTGCTCCGCGACGCGTCCGGTGGCCATCAGCTCGTGCAACTCGTCGCCCATGCGCTCGCTCTCGGAGACCACCTGGTTCCAGGCGCGCATGCGCTCGGCGTCCTTCATCCGTTCGAAGTCGATCCGGTCCGGGATCCGGCCGCCAGGAAGGCGGGCCACCAGCTCCGGAGACGGGGCGATGAGCAGCGCCCTGCGGAAGTTCTGGGGCCGTGCCCGCCGCCACCGCAGCGACTTGTCGAACCAGCCCGGCACCACGTACGGGTAGAAGTGCGGGTACAGCACCAGGCCCGTGCCTGGGCCGAAGTCCAGGTCGAGGTGGTAGTCGACCACGCCGCCGTCGCGAAACACGCCCTCGGGCGCGCCGGGAATACGCACGCCGCTGAAGAGCAGGGGGATGGAGCCTGACGCCAGCAGCGCCAGCCGCAGGTTCTCCCGCGTCAGTGGCAGGTGGGTGGAGGGCAGGTCCTTGAGCCCGGCGAAGGGGCTGGTGTCCCCGGCCGAGTGGAAGATGACGCGCTCCAGGTGGAGCCCCAGCGTCCGTCGGCTGACCAGGTTGCCCAGGGCGCAGAGCACGAGCCCGAAGAGCTGCGCTCGTGGGCCTTCCATTCCCACCGCCCCCCGGCACAGGGCGGTGACGACATGCAGCCGTGCCCAGGGGTGGTCCAGAATCTCCGCTTCACCGTCCTCGCCCAGCAGCGCATCCAGGATGCGCTCGCAGGTCTCGCTCACCTGGGTGGGCGTGGGCTTGGGCGGATAGCGTTGGTCGATGTACGCCGCCTCGAAGCGGCGCAAGGCCAGCACCGGGTCCTTCTGGGCCACGCAGGCGAGCCGCCAGCTTCCAATGGAACTGCCGATGAGGTGGAGGGGGCGCGAGCGGTTCTGGAAGAGGCCGGCGAAGAGCGCCCGGTCCAGTCCCGCCAGCACCAGCCACTTCGGACCGCCGGAGGCACCGGGGACGACGTCCACGTCGTCCCCGCGCAAGCCTCGTTCGCGAATGAGCCGGAGCGCGTCCGGCCCGGCCAGGAGCGTGAGGTGGGAGGCCATATCGGCCCGCCAACCTAACGAAGCCCCACCGGGGTTGCGACTCTTCGCGTGCCGCCGGGGTGCTGTAGCCTCCCCACCATGAAGAAAACCGCAGCCTCTCCCGGCTCCCCGGTGGACCTCAGCCGCCGCACCCTCCTGCGCGGAACGGCCGCTGCCACGGCGCTCGCTTCACTGGATGTCCCCGCCCAGGCGGCCCCGACGCCGGAGCGGCCCTTCGAGCTGGCCGAGGCCACCGTGGTGGACCTCCAGGCCGCGATGAAGGCAGGCGAGCTCACCGCGCAATGCCTCGCGGAGCGCTACCTCGCGCGCATCGCCGACTGGGACTCGCGCGGGCGCCTGCCGCTGCGCTCCGTCATCGAGCTGAACCCGGACGCGCTCGCCACGGCCGCCGCGCTCGACCAGGAGCGCCGCGAGAAGGGACCCCGGGGCCCGCTGCACGGCATCCCGGTGCTCCTCAAGGACAACATCGCCACCGCGGACCAGATGCAGACGACGGCGGGTTCCCTGGCGTTGGTGGGCGCGCGGCCGCCGCGGGACGCGTTCATCGTGGAGCGCCTGCGTGCCGCGGGCGCGGTCATCCTGGGCAAGACGAACCTGAGCGAGTGGGCCAACTTCCGCTCCACGCGCTCGGCCAGTGGCTGGAGCGCGCGGGGTGGCCAGACGCGCAACCCGTATGCGCTGGACAGGACGCCTTCGGGTTCCAGTTCAGGGGCGGGCGCGGCCACGGCGGCCAACTTCTGCGCCGTGTCCGTGGGCACGGAGACGGATGGCTCCATCGTGTCGCCCGCGGCGGCCAGCGCGTTGGTGGGGCTCAAGCCGACGGTGGGACTGGTGAGCCGCTCCGGCATCATTCCCATCTCCCACAGCCAGGACACGGCTGGCCCCATGACGCGCACCGTGGCGGATGCCGCGGCGCTGTTGAGCGTGCTCGCGGGCGTAGACCCTTCGGACGCGGCGACGGCGGCGAGCCGGGGCAAGGCCCATGCGGACTACACCCGGTTCCTCGACGTGGACGGGCTGAAGGGCGCTCGCATCGGCGTGCCCCGGGAGCGCTTCTTCGGCTACCACCCGGCCACCGACGCGCTCGTGGAGGAGGCCTTGGCCTTGATGAAGTCCCGCGGCGCCATCCTCGTGGACCCGGCGCCGATTCCCGCGGTGGCGCAGGTGGACGCCCCCGAGCTGGAGGTCCTCCTCTACGAGTTCAAGGCGGGGCTGGAGGCCTACCTCGCGACATTGGAAGAGGGGACGGCCCCGCGCACGCTCGCGGAGCTCATCCGCTACAACGAAGCGCACGCGCCGTCGGAGCTGCCGTACTTCGGCCAGGAGCTCTTCCACATGGCTCAGGCCAAGGGGCCCCTGACGGACAAGGCCTATCTCAAGGCCCTCCAGGCCTGCCGCCGTCTGTCGCGCGCGCAGGGGCTGGACGCAGTGATGAAGAAGCACAAGCTGGATGCGCTGGTCGCGCCGACGCAGGCGCCCGTGGGGCTCATCGACCCCATCAACGGGGACCACTGGCTGGGCAGCAGCTCCACGCCCGCGGCTGTATCAGGCTACGCCTCCATCACCGTGCCCGCGGGGTTCGTGTACGGCTTGCCCGTGGGGCTGTCCTTCATCGGCGGGGCCTGGAGCGAACCCGTCCTCTTGAAGCTGGCTCATGCCTATGAACAGGCGTCGAAGCACCGCCGCCCGCCCACCTTCGCGGAGACGGCGGACCTGCGGGTGCACGCTGGCGCGGGAGGCCCACCCGCGAAGCCCTGACTCAGGGCTCCGGCGACGTGGCCCAGGGCGTGGTGGCCTGGAGCACGGCTTCTTGGAGCGCCTCCGTGCGCAGGTGCGCGATGTGCTGGTACTCCGGGTCCGCCACCATCTGTAGGAAGGCGGCGCGGCTGGGATAGCGGACCAGGAGCACCGCGTCCCACGTCTGTCCGGGATCGGCCACCAGCGCCGTGGAGCCGTCTCCGGCGTAGAGGGGCTGGGCGCCCACCTTCTGGATGAAGGGCATCACCGCGCTCGCATAGGCCTCATAGGACGCGCGGCCGCCTTCCTTGAAGCGCACCAGGTTCAGGATGACCACGGGGCCCCCGGGATCCTCCCGCATGAAGCGTTCAACGTCGGTGTGCTGAGGATCGACGGCCATGGTGCCTCCTCGGTTCGGGATGAAAGCTATTCCAACGTGCCAACGGCGCCGCCACCGGGCTGTTCGCGCTGGTGGTCGAGATACGCGGCGAAGCCTGCCTTGGATTGAATGCGGAAGGCGGGGATTCGGGCGAGCGCCTCGGGCGGGAAGACGTATTGCTCACACACGAGGCTGGCGCGGGTCGCGCCTTCCTGGCTGCCAGTGAAGGGCCGCACCTCGTGTTGGAGGTCGCCGCGGAAGTGCACCAGCAGGCCCTCGCGTGGGCGGATTTCACCCACGGGGGTGTCATTCTGGAGAAGGCGCAGCTCGCCACCCCGGGCGCGCTCGGGGACCTGGAGATACAGCACGCTCACGTGCCGGGGCGTCGCATCGGGGACGCCGCTGGGCTCCTGCAGTGTCGCGTCGATGTGTCGCCCCACGCCGCGCCCTGCCTCGAGCAACAAGAGGTTGAGATAGAATGCATTGGGGGCGGGCCGCTCCCGCCGCGAACCCCAGAGCCGCTCATGCCAAGGCAACAATCCTGTCGCATGGATCGGGTCCAGCACGTGGGCCAGGTAGCGCACCAGAAAGGGGAAGCGGGCCTCCAACGTGGCGCGGCCCTCGTGCGTGAAGATGAAGGCAAACCCCCGGCTGGCCTGGAACGTCCCCATCAACGGACTGCGTGCCACGAAGCGCGAGCCGAGCAGGGCAGTCCGCAGTTCATGAAGCGCGCTGCGGGGCAAGGCCTCTCGGCGGGTGATGTAAGCGCGCACGGGGAGACTCGGACTTCAGGGTGAATAAGAGAACCGTAGCAGTTTTACAGCCTACCTTATAGGTTGCAGCCTAGCCGATGCTACTCAACTCCTTGGAGACGGACACATGAGCCAGCAACCTCGAGCCTCTCACGCGCCTCCGCCCGCCGCTCTGCAGATGACGCAAATGGTCTATGGCTTCTGGGTTTCCCGAAGCCTTCAAATCATGGCGGAACTCGAGCTCGCGGATACCATCGGTGATACGCCCAAGACGGTCGAGGAGCTCGCCGAGGCCAGTGGGACGCATGCGCCCACGCTGCGCCGGCTGTTGCGACTGCTCAGCGGCCTGGGCGTGCTCGTGAAGGATGAGTCCACGCAGCGCTGGGCCCTCACGGAGCTGGGCGGAATGCTTCGCAAGGACAACCCCGGCTCCGTGTATGGCTCGCTCCGGGCGCATGGACACATCCTGTCGTGGCAGGCGTGGGGAGACCTGGTCACCGCCTTGAAGACGGGCAAGCCCACGGTCGAGAAGTTCATGGGCGACACGTTCTTCAACTACATGACGACGCATCCCGACGTCGCCGCCATCTTCAATGGCAGCATGGCCGCGTACCAGACGCTGAACGCGCCCGCCGTGGTGAACGGATATGACTTCTCCTCCGCGCGCAGCATCGTCGACGTGGGCGGCGGAACGGGCATGCTGCTGACGCACATCCTCAAGGCCAATCCCGGCGTCCGCGGCACCGTCTTCGAAATGCCACACGTGGCGGTGGAAGCCCGCGAGCGAATCGCCGAGCAGGGGCTGTCGCAGCGGTGTGACGTCGTCGCTGGTGACTTCTTCGAGCGCATCGCTCCTGAAGGCAAGGACGTCTACATCCTGTCGCAGATCCTCCATGACTGGGATGACGAGCAGAGCCTGCGCATCCTCAAGTGCATCCGCGCGGCGATGCGTCCCGACTCGCGGTTGCTCATCGTGGAGACGGTGCTGCCCGGCGACAACGTGCCCCACTTCGGAAACCTCTACGACCTGGCCATGCTCGTGCTCGTGGGCGGCCGGGAGCGCACGGGGCCGGAGTACACGGCGCTCTTGGAGAAGGCGGGGCTGAGACTGTCCAACGTCTTCCCGACGACGATGCCGCCCAGCGTCGTCGAAGCCGTGGTGGCCTGAGCCACCAGCGGTCGCCGTGAGGCGGGGGCTCAGGGGTCCGCCCGCCTCCGGCGCTGCCGGGACGTGTCGAGCATGTTCAGCAAGGCCTTCTCCGAACAGTGAAGGCTCCCGCTCCGCGTCTCCGCCAGCTCATCCACGGAGTCGAACCAGGTGTCCACCACCTGGCCGCGCTCGAACATGGCGAGCACGGACGGGTAGATATACGAGGACCGCGCCACCGCGGGGGTGTTGCCCAGGTGCCCGGCGGCCTCCTTCACGGCGGCCACCATGGCCTTCTTGAGCACCGTCTTCTTCACCGGGCCACCGGTGTCTCCGGAGCGCTGGGGCCGTGCTCTCGCGCTGGAGCCGCTCGAGCTGCGTCTCGGGCCGGGCTGCTGGCCGGGGACTGGACCGCCGGGCTGGTTGCGCGTGAGGGGCCATGCGCCTTGAGTCAGGGGAATCCCGCCCACCCCATGTGAGCCGTCCTCCTGTAGTGCTCAGGGTGGGGCCGCGCGGCAACGCAGGTGCCGCCCGGCCGCCCGGCCAGGGGCGGGACAGAAAAGCGCAAGGCGCGTTTTCGATGGGAATGACATTCGTTTAGAGTGGTGCGCAAGCCGCATGAGCGCCTTCCTCGACACCATTCTGGCCTTCCCGACCGCCATCTTCACCATCGTCCTCGGTGTGGTGATGACGTACTGGCTGTTCGTCATCGTGGGCGCGGTCGGCATCGACCTGTTCGATGGGGACATCACGCTGGAGTCGGGCGGCAAGGCGCTGGGCGGGGCCATTGAGGGGGGTGGCAAGGCGCTGAGCGGCGCCATCGAGGGGGGTGGCAAGGCATTGGGCGGCGCGAAGGCGCTGGGCGCCCATGACTCGGATTTCGACGTCGACGGTGGCGGAGTCCTGGCGGCCATGGGCTTCGCGGGCATCCCCATCACCGTGTCCGTGAGCTTCGTGGTGTTCATCGCCTGGTTCCTGTCGGTGGTGAGCGCGCAGCCGCTGCATGAGGCGCTGGGCGGGATGATGCCGTCGTGGCTGCTGAGCAGCGGGCTGGGGCTGGCGTGCTTCGGGGCGGGGACGGTGACGGCGGGCTTCGCGGTCCGGCCCCTGCGGCCGGTGTTCGTGGCCAGGCGCGCCCCGGGGCGCGAGGCGCTGATGGGCCGCGTGTGCACCATCTCCAGCGGCAGCGTGACGGCCAAGACGGGCCACGCGACCTTCGAGGACGGCGGCGCGGGCGTCATCCTCAACGTCGTCTGCGCGAAGCCCAATGAGCTCAAGCGAGGCCAGCCGGCGCTGATCCTCGCCTACGACGCCGAACGGCGCGTCTACGAAGTGGAGCCGGTCGACTGGTTGCTGCCGGAGGAGATGGAGCAGCTCCAGGATCCGGCCCGCGCAGCGGCATTGGCTCGCGTGAAGGCACGAGGCTGAGTTTTACCGGTCGCGCAGAGGGGGCGACCGTCACATTCGACGCCGGAGGGCTTTTGCGGGGGACCTCCGGCGCCTGATACAAGGCCCGCTGTCATCATCAATCAGGAAATGGCCATGGACCCCATTACCGCGGTCGCTGCCGGCATCGGTGGCATCATCCTTCTCGGAGGCATCCTCCTCACCATCGTCCGGCTCTACCGGCAGGTGGACCAGGGCAAGGTGCTCATCGTCAACACGCTGAAGAACGAGCCGGTCGTCACCTTCACCGGCGCGGTGGTGTTCCCCATCATCAACCGGGCCGAGGTGATGGACATCTCCTTGAAGACGGTGGAAATCGACCGCCGTGGCAAGGAAGGCCTCATCTGCCGGGACAACATCCGGGGTGACATCAAGGTCACCTTCTTCGTCCGCGTGAACAAGACGCGCGAGGACGTGCTGAAGGTGGCGCAGACCATTGGCTGCGCGCGTGCCTCCGACCAGGAGACGCTGGAGAACCTCTTCGAGGCCAAGTTCTCCGAGGCCCTCAAGACGGTGGGCAAGAGCTTCGACTTCGAGGAGCTCTACACCAAGCGCGAGGAGATCAAGGACCAGGTCGTCAACGTCATCGGTCGTGACCTCAGCGGGTACATGCTGGAGGACTGCGCCATCGACTTCCTGGAGCAGACCCCGGTCGAGATGCTGGACAAGGACAACATCCTCGACGCGCAGGGCATCCGGAAGATCACCGAGCTGACGACGAAGCAGAACGTCTTCACCAACGAGCTGCGCCAGGACGAGCGCATGGCCGTCACCAAGCGCAACGTCGAGGCGGATGAGGCCATCTTCGCCCTCGAGCGTCAGCGTGAAGAGGCCGCCGCGAAGCAGAAGCGCGAGATCGACAGCATCCAGGCCCGCGAGACGGCCGAGGCCGAGCGCGTGAAGCAGGAGGAGTACGCCAAGGCCCAGCTGGCGCGCATCAAGGCCGAGGAAGAAATCAACATCAACGAGCAGAACAAGGCCCGGCAGATCGAGGTCGCGCAGAAGAACCGCGAGCGCGTGGTGGGCGTGGAGACCGAGCGCGTGGAGAAGGACCGCGCCCTGGAAGCCATCAACCGCGAGCGTGAGACGGAGCTGCAGCGCATCGCCAAGGAGAAGGCGCTCGAAGGCGAGAAGAAGCTCATCGCCGACGTGGTGCGCGCCCGCATCGCCGTGGAGAAGACGGTGGCGGAGGAGGAGGAGCGCATCAAGGACCTGCGCGTGAAGGCCGAGGCCACCCGCCGCAAGGACGCGCTGCTCATCACCGCCGAGGCGCAGGCGCAGGAGAAGCTGGTCAAGGACATCAAGGCGGCCGAGGCCTCCAACGAGGTGGCCAAGTTCACCGCCAAGGAGAAGCTGACGCTGGCCGAGGCCGAGCTGGAGGCCGCTGACAAGACGGCGAAGGCGAAGGTCCGTCTGGCCGAGGGCGTCCAGGCCGAGGCCGCCGCCGAGGGCCTGGCCGAGGTCCGCGTGAAGGAGGCCGACGCGCAGGCGCAGGAGAAGCTCGGCATGGTCAACGTCCGCGTGAAGGAAGCCGAGGCGGGCGCCATCGAGAAGCAGGGCCACGCGGAGGCGAACATCGTCCGCGAGAAGCTGCTGGCGGAGGCCGCGGGTGCGCAGGAGAAGGGCCTGGCCCAGGCGCGCGTCCTGGAGGCGGAAGCCAGCGCCATCCAGAAGCGCGGCGAGGCGGAGGCCATTGCCACGCGCGAGAAGCAGCTGGCCGAGGCCGCTGCCATCCAGGAGAAGCTGCTGGCCGAGGCCCGCGGTCTGGCGGAGAAGGCCGCGTCCATGAAGCTGATGGACGGCGTCGGCCGCGAGCACGAGGAGTTCCGCCTCAAGCTCAACAAGGAGCGCGACGTGGAGCTGGAGGCCATCCGCGCGAAGAAGGACATCGCGCACGCGCAGGCCGAGGTGCTGGCCAAGGCGTTCGCCAACGCGAAGTTCAACATCGTCGGTGGCGACGGCCAGTTCTTCGAGCGCTTCGTCAAGGCGGTGTCGTTCGGCACCGCGGTGGACGGCGCGCTGGACCACGGCGAGGCGCTGAAGACGGCGCTGGGCGGCTACCTCAACGGCGAGAAGGACCTGCCGGCCGACCTGAAGGAGATTCTCTCCAAGCCGGGCCTGAGCAACGACGCGCAGAACCTGGCCGTGGCCGCGCTGCTGCACAAGATGGCGGCCAGCCCCGTGGCCGCGACCTCCGCCGGCCTCAAGGCGCTGGTGGAAGACGTGGCGCGTCCGGGCACGGTCGACAAGCAGGGCTGACAGTCCCAATGGGCCACCGCCGTGAACAGGCGGCGGTGGCACGGCCGTAAGACGATCCTCACTCCGGCCTCCCCTCCGGGGTGGCGCCCCTCCGCTCGGGAGGGTGCGGGGGTGGGGGTCTTCGCATTTCCGGTGAACACTCATGGCAACTGACGGTGGCAAGGGCGCGGCGCCCGCGGGCGAGGCGGCGCTGGAAGGCGGCAGCTACGAGGTCATCCGTTCGCGGCTCCTGTCGCAGGCGGATGTGCTGGGCGCGAAGGCGACGGACCTCAACGGGCGGCGCAAGGCGCTCTTCGGTGGGACCGAGCTGACCGTCATCGGCAACGAGCGGGTGCGCACCGAGCACAACTGCGTCCCGTGCGACATCGCCAGCGTCGGCAAGTACCTGCTCTTCGGCTACAACGTCTTCATCGGTCTGAAGCGGGAGACGTCGGTGTCCGACGTGTTCTCCCTGCACAAGTTCGAGAAGACGGCCGACGGGTACGACTTCTCCGCGGTGCCCACCTCCGAGGCCGGCGGCTTCCTGGCGGACCCGCGCTTCGTGAAGGACTTCGGCGAGCTCTACAAGTACTACAAGGACGCGAAGCTCCTTCAGATTCGCAAGCTGGACTCGCGCCTGCTGGCCGTCTTCCAGACGGGTCAGTCGCTGCGCGACATCAAGGTCTTCCGCTTCAGCCTGGACCTGGAGGGCCGCGCCACCTACCTGGACAACCAGGGCGAGCGCGACCATGTCTTCCCGCCGTCGCACGACTTCGAGTGGACGGTGGCCACGCGTGACAACTACGTCACCGGCCAGCACCCGCACGTCAACGTGCTGGACCAGGTGTTCGTGGAGACGGTGAAGGGCGACCTCACCATCAAGGTGGAGGACAACACCTCCACCGGCATGGGTATCTACAGCGAGCCCGTGGACGACCCAGACCAGTCGCTGGACGACGCCGAGTTCGCCTGGGCGCAGGTGGGCACGCTCATCCTGCTGCGGGTGCTGCCGTTCCGGGAGAAGACGCACCGCTACCTCGTCTTCAACTCGCGCACGCAGCACGTGGTGCGCATCGACGCCATGGGGCAGGCGTGCGTGCGGCTGCCGGAGGACCAGGGCATCGTCTTCCCGGGCGGCTATTACCTCCAGACAGGGGACTTCAAGGTCTTCGACGGCGCCGCGGCGTCGGAAGGCATGGAGTTCAAGCGCGCCATCCGCTCGCCCAACGGCGAGGACGTGCTCTACATCTTCCACCGGCGGACGGACGGCTGCTACGTCCTCTTCCCGTACAACCTGGTGCGCAAGGAGGTGCAGAACCCCCTGGTCGCGCACGGCATGAGCCTGTTCTCCGACGGGCAGCTCGTCATCTTCCGCTCTGCGTCGGATGAGCCCACGCGCGTCCACCCGATGCAGGTGTGGCAGACCCCGTTCGTATCCGCGGAGCACGCGGCGGGGACGCCGCCGGCCCCGGGCTACCTGGGCAAGGTGGGCAACGCGGAGCTGGTGCGCGGCATCTCCGACGCGCTGACGATTCAGCGGATCGCGAAGTCGGAGAAGCCCACCCGGCGCACGTATGAGGACCTGGTGTCCTCGGCCACCCGCGCGCTGGACGCGTACTACTGGCTGGGCCATGAGGAGACGGGCCTCCAGGAACCGGTGGAGACCCTGCGGCGCACCGCCGAGCTCATCATCGATGAGTTCGAGAAGGTGGTCGCGATGCAGAAGCGCGCCACCGAGTCGCTGGCGGCCGCGGAGGTGGAGCAGGAGACGCTGCTGCTGCGCGTCCAGCCGGAGAACCTCACGCACGCGGAAGCCTTCATGCAGGCGCTGGCGGACCTGCGCAAGCAGCGCGGGCACCTGATTACGTTGAAGGACATCCGCTACATGGACCTGGGACGCGTGGACGTCCTGGAGACCGCGGTGGTGGAGTCGTCCGACCGGGTCAGCACGGCCTGCGTGGAGTTCCTCCAGACGGGCGAGGCGCTGGCGCCGCTGGCCTCGCGCCTGGACGAGCTGCTGGTGCAGTTGGAGCCGGTGCAGACGTCCGTGGAGCTGGCGCCCCTGGGCGAGGACGTGGAGCGGACGGCCCACGGCCTGGAGGTCCTGGGCGAGGTCGTGGGCGGTCTCCAGGTCGGTGACCCGCTGGCCCGTGCGCGCATCCTGGAGGGCATCTCCGAGCTGTTCAGCCGCCTCAACCGCGTGCGCGCCAGCCTCGCGGCCAAGCGCAAGGAGCTGTCCGGCCGGGAGAAGCGCGCGGAGTTCGGAGCGCAGTTCAAGCTGCTGGGGCAGAGCATCGAAAGCTCGCTGTCGCAGGCGGACAGTCCGGAGCGCTGCGACGAGGCGATGTCCCGCCTCACCGTGCAGTTGGAGGAGCTGGAGGGCCGCTTCGGCGAGTTCGACGAGTTCCTGGAGCAGATCACCCAGAAGCGCGAGGAGCTGCTGGAGGCCTTTGGCGCGCGCAAGCAGTCCCTGTTGGACGAGCGGCAGCGCCGCGCGCAGAGCCTCTTTGGCGCCGCGGAGCGCATCCTCCAGGGCGTGCAGCGCCGGGCCAAGTCCTTCAAGACGGACGACGAGCTCAACGGCTATTACGCCTCCGACGCGATGATTCTCAAGCTGCGCCAGCTGGCCGACCAGCTGATGGAGCTTCAGGACAGCGTCCGCGCGGACGAGGTGATGTCGCGCGTGAAGTCCGCCAAGCAGGACGCACTGCGCGCCCTGCGGGACCGGCAGGACCTGTTCGCGGATGGCGACAACGTCATCAAGCTGGGGACGTACCGCTTCAACGTTAACACGCAGCCGCTGGACCTGACGCTGCTTCCGCGCGACGGCGAGCTGTACCTCCAGCTCACCGGCACGGACTACGCGCAGAAGGTGGATGACGCGGAGCTGCTGAAGTACCGCGACCTCTGGGATCAGCACCTGGTCTCCGAGTCGCCGGCCGTCTACCGCTCCGAGTACCTCGCGGGCTGCCTTCTGGCGGACGCGGAGGATGGCAAGCGTGGCCAGTCGCTGGATGCGCTGCACGAGGCGCTCATCAGCGGCACGCTGCTGGAGAAGGTGCGTGCGTACGCGGCCGACCGCTTCGACGAGGGCTACGAGCGTGGCGTCCATGATGCGGACGCGGTCTCCATCCTGGAGAAGTTGCTGGGGCTGCACCAGGGCGCCGGCCTGTTGCGCTTCGCGCCGGTGCCGCGCGCCTGGGCGGCGCTGTACTGGGCCTTTGACGCGGATGAGGCGGCCCGCACCGTGTTCCAGCGGCGCGCGCGCAGCCTGGCGCGGCTGCGCACCACCTTTGCGTCCGGCGGCAGCATGGCCGAGGTGGGCGAGGCACTGGGCGAGCGCATCGCCGCGTTCCTCACCGCGAACGGCCTGGCGCACTCGCCGGCCGAGCCGCGGCAGGCGGGCCGTTACCTCGTCGAGGAGCTGGGCGCGGAGCACCCGCGCTTCACGACCAGTGGTGAGGCGGTGGCGCTGCGGGACGCGTTCCTGCATGAGCTCGACCGGCACGGGACGCGGTCCGCGTTCGAGGACGACCTGCGCGGCCTGGAGAAGGACCTGGGCGCCCGGCTGGAGCTCGCCCGGGTGTGGCTGGACGGCTACCTCGCGCAGCGCGAGGGCGGTCCGGGGGATTCCGTCCATGTGGCGCTGGAGACGGCGGTGCTGCTGCTCACCGGCTCCAAGCTGGACCGCGAGACGGCGGGCGCGCTGACGGCCACCGAGGTCTCCGCGCTGCTGGGCAACCATTCGCGCATCCAGGACCGGAAGCTGCCGCTGCGCCTGGACGAGTTCCTGGCGCGCCTGGGCGAGTTCCGGCAGGTGCGGGTGCCTCAGTACCAGGCATACCGTGCGCTGCTGAGGGACTTGCTGGAGCGCGAGCGCCGCAAGCTGCGCCTGGAGGAGCTGACGCCGAAGGTGCTGTCGTCCTTCGTGCGCAACCGGCTCATCGACGAGGTGTACCTGCCGCTCATCGGCGCCAACCTGGCGAAGCAGCTGGGCGCGGCGGGCGAGGGCAAGCGCACGGACCGCATGGGCATGCTGCTGCTCATGTCGCCTCCGGGCTACGGCAAGACGACGCTGATGGAGTACGTCGCCAGCCGCCTGGGGCTCACCTTCGTGAAGGTGAACGGCCCGGCGCTGGGTCACTCCGTGAAGTCGCTGGACCCGGCCGAGGCGCCCAACGCCACGTCCCGGCAGGAGGTGGAGCGCATCAACCTGTCCTTCGAGATGGGCAACAACGTGATGCTCTACCTCGACGACATCCAGCACACGGACCCGGAGCTGCTCCAGAAGTTCATCTCCCTGTGCGACGGCCAGCGCCGCGTGGAAGGCGTGTGGAACGGCCGGACGCGCACCTATGACCTGCGCGGGAAGAAGTTCTGCGTGGTCATGGCCGGCAACCCGTACACGGAGACGGGTGAGCGCTTCCGCATCCCGGACATGCTCGCCAACCGCGCGGACACCTACAACCTGGGTGACATCCTCGACGGCAAGGAGCACCTGTTCGCGCTCAGCTACATCGAGAACGCGCTCACCTCGAACACGGTGACGGCGCCGCTGGCCACGCGCGACCCGGCGGACACGCACCGCCTCATTCGCATGGCGCAGGGCGAGGAGGTCCAGACGGGCGAGCTGAAGCACGGCTACGCGGCGGCGGAGCTCCAGGAAATCATCGCGGTGTTCCAGCGCATGTTCCGGGCCCAGTCGGTGCTGCTGAAGGTGAACCTGCAGTACATCGCCTCGGCGGCGCAGGACGAGCGCTTCCGCTCCGAGCCCGCGTTCAAGTTGCAGGGCAGCTACCGCAACATGAACAAGCTGACGGAGAAGATTGTCTCCGCGATGACCGACGACGAGCTCGAGCGGCTCATCGACGACCACTACCAGGGCGAGTCCCAGACGCTGACGACGGCGGCGGAGCAGAACCTGCTCAAGCTGGCGGAGATGCGCGGGCGCCTGACGCCGGAGAAGGCGAAGCGCTGGGAGGACATCAAGCAGGGCTTCGCGCGCGTGAAGCGCATGGGCGGCAAGGACGACGACCCCGTGGCCCGCGTCACCGGTCAGCTCAGCGGCATCGAGGAGCAGCTGGGCGCGGTGCGGGACGCGGTGGTGCAGGCGGCCAACCACGTCTCCGCCAGCCAGGCGCGTGACGAGCAGCCGGGGCCCGTGGTGGAGGTGCTGCCTCGCCTGGAGTCCCTGCGCGAGGCCGTGCTGGAGGTGGCGAAGGTGGGCCGCGAGTCCGTGAAGGCCGCGAAGGCCACCCCGGCGCCCGTCGTCGCCGCGCCCGTGGCCGCGGGGCCGGACCTGACGCCGTACCTCAAGCACATGGCGCACCTGCTCAAGGCGCTGACGGAGCGGGTGGCGGCGCAGGCGGAGCGTCCGCCGGAGCCTCCGGCGGAGTCCGCGCCCACCGTGCGGATGGCGGCACTGGCGCCTTCGCCTGACTTCGGCGCGTACATGGAGCAGCTCTCCCGCGCCATCACCGCGCTGGCGGAGCGTCCTGTGAATGTGTCCGCCAACGTGCCCGCGGAGGCTTTGCAGCGCACCGCGCTCACGGGGCCGTCACCCGCCGAGCTGAGCCGTCAAATCGAGCTGGTGGAGGGCGTGCTGCTCCCGTTGGAGCGCGCCTCGCGCCGCGCCATCCAGGGCGAGGGCGAGGGCGTCATGAAGTCGCTCCAGGTCTGGCAGAACGTCACCGAGGCCCTGGAGCTGTTGCGCTCCATGCTGCGGCGCTGAACCGCGCGCCGCGCGCTAGCGGAACTGGCCAGAGCCCTCGGCACTGCGGTTGTCGAGGACTCTGTCCAGCGTGTCTTCCAGTTGCTGGCCGTCCACGGCGGTGACGCGCACGGAGAAGGGTCCGTCGCCCATTCCGCTCAAGTTGACGAAGTAGTTGTAGCTCTCGCGCGGGACGTCCTGCCATCCGCCGGTGCCGCGCCGCCACTCCAGCTTCTGGATGGGCAGGCGGTGGTTGCGGACCTGGATGGCGGTCCACCAGGGATTGCTGCCGTTCTTGAAGTGGTACTCGATGTTCCCCGCCACGTCGCAGGACACCGGCGTCCAGGTGATGTTGACCCGGCCCTGCTGCATCTCCGCGATGCGGGCGAAGGCTTCCCGGCTCAGGTCCAGGTGGCCGGATTCACACTCCGGGCAGCGGTCCACGATGCGCACGCGGACCGAGCCCTTGGGGCCGGTGATGTCCACGCACTGTCCACAGGCCGCGCTGTTGGCGTACTGGGGCGTGTTCATGGCGGCCACCATCAAGTCACCTGTCGGCTCGTAGCTGCAATTGCCGGAGCCGGTGGCGTTGTAGTAGGTGGCGATGCCCTGTTGTTCCTCGCCCAGCGGCGCGCCGCCGCCAGACGGGTCGTCACTGCAACCGCCACAGGCGATGAACGCCGCGGCGACAGGGATGAGGAAGCGCCGGGACTTCGAGCGAAGAGGGTGCATGGCCGCTCAGCATATCCCGCAAAAACGGCGTCGGGGTGGAAGGGCCCCGGGCACCCTCCACCCCGACGTGTATGCGGGCTTGCGCCCCGGTGTCAGCGGCCCCGGACGGAGGCGCCCTTGAGGGCGCGGGCCTGCGTCACCAGCCGCACGAACTCCTTGCGGTCGGCGTCACCCTCGGTAGCGCCTTCGGCCAGCTTCTCGGCCGTGGCCAGGCTCCAACCCTCCGCGGAGGGGCTGTCGCGGAGGACGTCGGCGGTGGCGGCCACGGCGACGGCGAAGCGGAAGTCCGGCGACGCCTGCGCCAGCGTGTCACGCAGCTTCGTGCGCTCGAAGGGGAATTCGCGCTCGGAGGCCTCGGTGCCGTTGGGCGCCTTGGCGCGGACGCGGACGGTGGCCAGCGGCTCGGTGGTTTCACCCGTCAGCTCCACCTCGTACACGGCGGTGACGTTGTGGCCGGCGCCAATCTCGCCCGCGTCCACCTTGTCGTTGCGGAAGTCGTGGTCGGCGACGTCGCGGTTCTCATAGCCCACCAGCCGGTAGCGGCGGACCGACGCGGGGTTGAACTCCACCTGGAACTTCACGTCCTTGGCGATGACCTCCAGCGTGCCGGTGAGCTGCGTCTCGAACACCTTCTTCGCCTCGCGCAGGCTGTCCACGTAGAAGCAGTTGCCGTTGCCCTTGTCCGCGAGCTTCTCCATCAGGTCGTCGCGGTAGTTGCCCATGCCGAAGCCCACGGTGGTGAGGGTGACGCCCTCGGCCGTGTACTTGTGGATGCTGTCCAGCATGGCGTTGGCGCTCACGTTCCGGCCGATGTTGGCGTCACCGTCGGTGAGGACGACGACGCGGGACACCACGCTGCCGGAGGCCTTCTTCACGGCGTGGCGGTAGGCCAGCTCCATGCCGGAGCCCATCGCCGTGCCGCCACCGGCCGTGAGCGAGTCGAGCGCGGCGTGGATGCTCTTCACGTCGGTGGCGGGCGTCGGCGGCAGCACGTCCCGGGTGTTGCCCGCATAGGTGACGATGGCGACGGTGTCGTTCTCGTTGAGGTTCTTGACGGCGACCTTGATGGCCTCCCGCGCGAGCGGCAGCTTGTCCTCCGAGTGCATGGAGCCGCTGGTGTCCACGAGGAACACGAGGTGCGCGGGCTTGCGCTGCGAGCGCGAGACCACCTTGCCCTGTACGCCCACGCGCAGGAAGTGGCGCTTGGCGTCGAAGGGCGAGGGCGCGCCCTCCAGGTGCACCGCGAAGGCGCCCGTCTCCGGGGGCGCGTAACGGAACTTGAAGTAGTTGACGAACTCCTCCACGCGGACGGCGGAGGCGGGCGGGAGCTGGCCGTTGACGAGGTAGCGGCGCGACACCGTGTACGACGCGGTGTCCACGTCCGCGGCGAACGTGGAGAGCGGGTCCTTGGCCGTCTCGACGAAGGCGTTGGCCTTCCAGGCCTCGAAGGTGTTGCCGCCCGCGGGAGCGGCGTCTTGTGGTTTGGACTCGAGGGGCGCGCCCGCCAAGGCGTCAGCGGACGGCTTCATGGGGCGCGCTTCGCGCCGGTGCAGCTCGGCCTTGCCCAGGGAGACCTTCCTGGCGGCTTCCGGCGCGGGGGCGCGTGCAACAGGCTCGGCGAGCGCGGAAGCCGGGGGGGGCGCAGGGGCCGGGGCTGCCACGGAATGCTCGGCGCTGACCCGGTCCGCGACGTACTCCTCTCGCTCAGAAGCGGGCGCGGCGTCGTCATCCCTGGCAACGGACTGTGCGGCCCCCTGGCTCGGCCGCTCGTCGGTGGCGGGGCTCCGGTTGTGGCACGCGGGCAGGGTGCTGGCGACGAGAAGGGCACTTCCCCAGACAGTCAGTTGGCGCTTCAGCGAGAAGGGGGACATCGGGGCTCCAAGGTCGGTGAGTAGGTCGCCTCCCGAAAACGCATGGCCCGCGAGAAAGGGTCTAACGCCGAATGAATTTTCCGGCGAACACCCGGGCCGGGCGTCCTTGTCTGGAGCACCACCGTCTGACAGGGTGCCGCGCCATGCAGACCGCCAGGCCATTTCGAATTCTGGGTGTTCAGCAGATCGCCATTGGAGGCGCGGACAAGGCGCCGCTCCGCAAGCTCTGGGTCGACCTGCTGGGCTTGACGCCCCACGGCACCTACCGCAGCGAGCGCGAGAACGTGGACGAGGACATCGTCACCGCGGGCGCGGGCCCCTTCAAGGTGGAGGTGGACTTGATGCAGCCCGTGGATCCAGAGAAGAAGCCCCGCGTCCACGAGACGCCGCTCAACCACGTGGGCCTCTGGGTGGACGACCTGCCCGTGGCCGTGCAGTGGCTGGAGTCCCAGGGCCTTCGCTTCGCCCCCGGCGGCATCCGCAAGGGCGCCGCGGGCTTCGACATCTGCTTCATCCACCCCAAGGGCAGTGAGCAGTTCCCCTTCGGCGGAGAGGGTGTGCTCATCGAGCTGGTGCAGGCGCCGAAGGAGGTCATCGCTGCCTTCGAGTCGCTATCCGCCGTGGGTCACTGAGTCAGCGCCCGGCGGGGGCATGCTGGCCCTGCCGGAACAGCCGTCCCGAGAAGTTCCGGAGCGCGGGCCGCAGCACGCGCTCCAGCCGGTCCAGGGCGACGCACAGCACGAAGGTGAGGCCGATGATGACGGCTGTCAGCACCCAGTACTGGAGCCAGCCGCTGCGGTCTCCCCAGAAGCGCTGGAAGGAGAAGACGCCGCCCAGCCGGTAGAAGAGCAGCATCTCGTGGAAGAAGTACGCGGACAGCGACGACGTGCCGAATACCTCCACGAAGCGCCGCAGCCGGGACGGCGCTGCATTCACCGGGACCCGGGCCTCCAGCCACGTCAACACGAGCAGCACCGAGCTCACCCAGCCGAAGCGCGCCGCCGCGTTGGAAGGATTGGCGACGAAGAAGCGGTGGGGCGGGTAGAGGCCGTAGAGGAAGTCACCGAGCACCGCGCCCGTGAAGCCCAGCCCCATCAGCACCAGCAGCGCTTTGATGAGCCCGGCGCGGCCCCAGGCGCCCGCCACCGTTCCCGCGAAGACGCCCAGCCACGCGTAGCCCAGCCAGGGCAGCAGCGGGAAGGGTGCGAAGGAGGACTTCTCCGTCAGCGTGGCCCAGGGGCCATCCACCTGTTCACCCAGGGGCGACACGGCGAACGTGGCCATGGCCAGCACGAAGGCACCGGCGCTCAGCACCTTGGGGCGAGCGGAGAGCAGCGCCGCCACCGGTAGGACGATGAGCAGGCACAGGCCCACGCACTGGAGGATGTCCATGCGGAAGATCCACTGGGGCTCGCGCAGCAGAGGGAACCATGCCCAGTTGACCAGGGTGGCCACCGCGAGCACCTCGCCAGCGCGGCGGAGGTTGCGGTGGACGCGCTCGCGGAGCACGCCGCTGGCGGCGCTGCGGACCATCATCAGGGCGGTGGCGAAGCCTGCGGAGAAGATGAACGCGGGGGCCACCAGCCCGTCGACGCGCAGCAGCCGCGCCACCCATTCGCTCTGCCGCAGCTCGGGCGTGAGCAAGGCCAGGGTGTGCGTCTGGACCATGAAGAGCACCGCGATGCCCCGGAGCCAGTCGATGGCTCGGATGCGATCACGGGAGACGAGGGCAGGGGAGGCGGGCGTGGACGTCACAGCCCGCCTACCCTAGAGCATCAGCGGACCCAGCTCACGTTACTGATGGTGAATTTAGAGCCGTCCTGCTTCTCCGCGTTCGTCATCGGCGAGTACACCCGCGTGGAGAAGGTGTTGGCCGCCGTGTCCACCTCCACCAGCCGCGTCAGGTTCGATGTGTTCTCGTGGTACGACGTCAGGATTTGGTGGATGGTGTTGCCGTGGACCCCCGTGCTGGCCCGGTACGCGGCATTGCCCGTGTGTCCGGAGAAGACGAACCGCACGTTGGCGTACTGCTTGATGAGCTGGTCGAACACGAACTGCGGGCTGTTGTTGCCATAGCCGCCGTTGCTCTGCTCGATGGCGCCGCTGCCATTCAGGTGGGAGTGGGTGTTGATGATGACGTTGTGACGCGGATGTTGCGCCAGCACCGTCTTCGCCCAGTCCACGGCGCCCGTGCGAGCCCACAGCTCCAGGTTGACCACCAGCCAGTCCAGGCCGCCGGCGGAGAACGTGTGGTAGGAGTTGTCGATCTTCCCCGGCTCGTAGACGCCCCCCAGCGCGGTGAAGCGCGTGAGCGGGAAGTGCGCGTTGAAGGTGGTGGTGTCGCGCAGGTTGGCGTTGACGTTGCCCGGGCAGGCGCTGCCGCCGGGGCACACGGCCGCGGTGTCATGGTTGCCAATGGCGTAGACGTAGGGCAGGCCGGCGGCGTCCAGAATCTCGGTGGCCTCGCTGGCGCGCACGTACTGGATGTGGTCCGGCGTGTCCCAGTTCACGACGTCGCCCGTGTGCAGCACGAAGCGCAGGTCGAGCGAGCTCCGGTTGTCCACCAGCCACTGGAGCCGGTGCGTGAGTCGCGTGGGGGGCGTGGTGAGGACCTCGTTCTGTGTATCGGGGATGACGGCGAAGGTGAACTTCGTGTCGACCGGCGGCGCGGACTCCGGGGCGGCGTAGAACTTGATGCCCTGGTTGACCCAGCCGGTGGAGGCGAGCGCGTCGCGCTGGGCCTCGGTGATGGCGAAGCGGTGCTTGCGCAGCGTGGTGTTGGAGAAGCGGTACACCGGAACGAGGCATGACGCGGCCGTCTTCGACGCGTAGAAGCCGACGTTCTCGTCCGTCGTGTAGCCCCCGTTCTGCATGAGGTCGTTCCGCTCGGCCTCATCAATGGTCCAGAAGTGCTCCTGCCGGCTGGGGCTGTAGATGCGGTAGACGGGGGACAGCCCCGTCCCCGTGGAGGCCGCGGCGAGAAAGGCCACGCCCCGGTCTTCCGTGTAGCCCCAGGTGGTGGCGGCGTTGGCGGCCTCGTTCGCGTTGAGCGTGTAGAGGCTGTCTTCGTTGGCCGGCTTGATGCGGTGATGGACGGCCCGGCTCATCGAGTCGCAGTTCAGCGCGGACTCGGTGGTGGCGACCTCGACTTCGGGCTGTGATTCCACCGGGCCGCCGCACGCCGCCAGCAGGCCCAGCAGTGCCACGGGGACCGAGGTTCTCAGGTGTCTCAAAGGTGTCTCCTCGCAAAGGGGTGTCGCGGACAGGGATGACCGCAAAACGAGTATTGCGAGGAAATCAATAGCACCCGAGTCGTGGTCCTGGAAGACCCACCCTGGGCAATGTCTATCGGTAACCCGTGGCGTCGGCGGGTTTGCCCGCGTCCTGGACCTCGACGACGTAGCGCCAGGCATCGGGCTGGCTGCCATCCAGGTCCGTGAAGCCGTAGACGCGTGCGAGCTGGCCGCTGGACAGGGACTGGCCGTTCCACCGGGCCTTGTCCGCGTCCGATGCCAGCGCGGCCACGGCTCGGCCGACATAGGCCGGCGTCTCCGAGATGACGAAGTGGGGCTCCTTCACCGTCGCGTCGCGCCAGTTCGCCTCGGTGACGCCGAAGTGCTCCAGCATGCCTTCGGAGCGCATCCAGCCCGGCGTCAGCGCGACGGCGGTGGCGCCATGGGGCCTGAGCTCTCGAGCCTGGCTCCAGGCCAGCCGGAGCACGGAGGCCTTCGCGAGGTCGTAGAACGTGGAGATGCGGTAGTTCGTCGCGTTGTAGTCGGCGGTGCCGTCGGTGACCTCGACCAGGAGTCCTCCCGGGCGGCGGATGAGCAGCGGCAGGGCGAAGTGGCTGGTGATGAGGTGCGTGTCCACGCCCAGCCGGAGCAGCCGCAGCCCCTTGTCGAGCGAGTGCTCCCACACGCTCTTGTTCCACTCGAAGATGGACTCGCCGCCCCAGATGTCGTTGACGAGCACGTCGAGCCGGCCCTGTTCCCCATCGATGCGCTCCACCAGGGCCCGGACCTGTTCGGGCACCAGGTGGTCCGTCTGCACGGCGATGCCGAGCCCACCCGCCGCCGTCACCTGCTCGGCGGTCTCTTCAATGGTCTCCGGCCGGTTCTGCTCCGAGCGCTGGGCCCGTGTCGTCCGGCCCGTGACATAGACGGTGGCGCCCGCCGCGCCGAGCTGCACCGCGATGCCCCGGCCTGCTCCTCGCGTGCCGCCCGCGACCAGTGCCACGCGTCCCTTCAGTGAATCCTTCATGTCCCGCATGCCCGCCTCCTGGGGGATGTTCGTACCGAGGGGCGAGACTACGGAGGATTGTTGACACCTCCTGTCATGATTGGGCGAGTCGGCGGGGTTCACGAAGGAACGCGCCGTGGCCTTTCATCTCCTCACCTGTTCGACATCGCGCGAGGAGGTTGCGCGGCTCAGGGCGCGGGGCAGGTGAGCCTCGGCTCCGGCGCGTCGACGTCCTGGAGCCGCAGCAGGCAGCGAAGGGCGTCGGGGTCCGCGGAGTCCGCCAGGTACGTCCGGCGCCACAGCATCGCTGCAACGCGCCGGGGAAGGGTGGGATCCGGCGCGACGAGGGCCCGGCGGACGGCATTGCCTCCCCGAGGCGCTGTCGCCGCCGCGGCTTCGAGCTTGGCGACTTCGTCCGGACAGCCATCCGGGCAGTTGTAGAGGAACACCGCGTGGCCGTGCTCCAGGTTGTGGACATAGAGGCAAGGGGAGACGGGCTCGGAGGCGCTCCCGCACGGGGCCACGCTGCCGCAGTGGAGGCCGGAGTTGGGCGGATTTTCTCCGTTGCCACACCCTTCGCTCGAGCAGGTGTCGAGGTGGTGGGAGGGGCTCGGCGCCGACAGCGGAAAGCTGAACCGCTCGCAGGCGTCGGCATCGTCGGGAGCAGTGTCGCCGCAGCCGGCGAGCGCGAGGACCGTCAGGAGGGGGAGGAGCGGGCGTGGCATCACGGCCGCGTCATACCGCATCAGCCGGGAAACGCGCCCCGCCGCTCCACGTCAATGTCGCGCAGGCCTTTGAAGCCCAGTCCGGTGGCGAAGCGGAGGAAGTCCTCCCGGGAGAGGCTGCCTCCGGTTGCGTTGAGCGGGAGCCCTCCGAGCTCCATCGGCGTCCGGCTGCGAACGGCGAAGTCCACGCGGCCCGGCAGGTAGCCCGCGTTGGCGGCGATGATGATGTGCTCGGGGAGCCGCTGGGCCCAGCGCACCGCGACCTGCGGATGGACCTGGGCCTCCGAGCTGAACAGCAACAGCGCCACGGGACTGGCGATGCGAGGTGGCGTCTTCGAGCACCTCAGCACCTCGCGCTGCACCTCCAGCCGACAGTCATGCAATGTGTCGACGCCAGGGACGTTTCCGCGGGTGATGTCGGTGGCGCTGCCCGCTCGAAGGAGGACCCCCAACGCCAGCGGTGCCGCGTACCGGGAGGACTTCCGGGCCGCGTTCAGCAAGGCCACGGATTCCGTCACGGCGGTGCGACCCGCCCGGCGGAGGGCGTCCTTGAGGAAGGGAATGGGCGCATCCACGCCCTGGTCCGCCACGGTCCCCAGGACGGCCAGCCATTCCAACGGGCCCGGCACCACGCAGGGCGACACGAGCGCGTAGGTGAGCAGGCTGCAACTGACCGCGGGCTCCAATCCCCGTGCGGAGAGCACGGTCGTGCCCGCCTTGCCAGCCGGGGCCAGGGCCGCTTGGGGCGCCACGATGAGCGTGGGGAGGTCCGGCGGAGCGACGGAGTCGTCCATCGCATCCGATGACATCTCGAGCACCACCCATGCGTCGGGCTGTGCAGCACGGAGGCGCTGCTGAAAGGTTGGGGAGAGGGCATGCTCGCCCTTGGCCGGTACCTGCGCCTTGACCCGCGCTCCCACGGCCTGGAGCGCGCGGAGCACCAGCGCCCCTGCGGCGAGCCCGTCCACGCTGGGGTGGGGCGCCACGACCACGTGGCGATCCTTCAGCGCCCTCAGGAAGTTACGAGCGTCCGCCAGCGCCTCTTCGGATGCGGGCCAGCGGGGGTCCTTCATGTGTCCGAGCAACATGGGGTGAAGGTTTAACGCAGTGGGGCGACACGGGAGGCCGTGCATGGAGCGCCCGCACGGTACCCGGCCGGGCAGATCCAGCGCCGAACCGGGAGGGGACCACCCAGTTTCGGAGTGTCATCAGTCGCGGGTTCTTCTACGGTCGGCGGCCATGAACCGGAAACGTCCCCTGAATTCCCTCCTGCGTGCGGCCGCGGTCATGGCGCTGCCCGCCTTCCTGGGGTGCGCCCAGGATTCGCAAGTGACGCGCGAGGCGCCCACGCCCGCCGAGTCCCCCGCCGCCGCGTCGCAGCCCACGCCGGCAGAGGCGAAGGCCTTCGCGGAGAAGGTGAACGCGGACCTCAAGCGCCTGTGGACGAAGCAAGCCACCGCGGAGTGGATCAAGTCCACGTACATCACCGATGACACCGAACAGAACGCCGCCTTCGTCAACGAAGAGGTGCTGGCCTACGTCAACGGCGCCATCAAGGAGGCACGGCGCTTCGAGGGCCTGACGTTGGACGCGGACACCGCGCGCATGCTGCACCTGCTCAAGGTGTCCCAGGCGCTGCCGGCGCCGTCGGACGCGGAGCGGCGGTCCGAGCTGGCCGCCACGGCTGCGAAGCTGGAGGGCCTCTACGGCAAGGGCAAGTACTGCGGGCCGGACGGGAAGGGGAAGTGCCGCGACCTGGAGGTGCTGTCCGACGTCATCGCGGAGAGCCGCAACTACGACGAGCTGCTGGACGCGTGGCAGGGCTGGCACTCCGTGGCCCGTCCCATGCGGCCGCTGTACGAGCGCCTGGTGTCCATCTCCAACGAGGGCGCGAAGGACATCGGCTTCAACGACCTGGGCACGCTGTGGCGCTCCGCGTATGACATGTCGCCGGCCGAGTTCGAGGTCGAGGCCCAGCGCCTGTGGGGCCAGGTGAAGCCGCTCTATGACGACCTGCACTGCTACGTGCGCGGCCGTCTGGCGAAGCAGTACGGCGCCGACAAGGTACCCGACGGCAAGCCGATTCCCGCGCACCTGCTGGGTAACATGTGGGCGCAGGAGTGGAACAACATCTACCCGCTGGTGGAGCCCTTCCCCGGCCAGGCCAGCCTGGACGTGGACGCGGCGCTGAAGCAGCAGAAGTATGACGCGATGCGCATGGTGAAGCTGGGTGAGAAGTTCTTCACCTCGCTGGGCCTCAAAGAGCTGCCGCCGAGCTTCTTCGAGCGCTCGCAGTTCACCAAGCCGGAAGGCCGCGACGTCGTCTGCCACGCCAGCGCCTGGGACGTGAACTTCAGCAACGACCTGCGCATCAAGATGTGCATCAAGCCCACGGAGGAGGACCTCGTCACCATCCACCACGAGCTGGGCCACAACTACTACTACACGTACTACTACCAGCTCCCGGTGCTCTATCAGGCCGGCGCGAACGACGGCTTCCACGAGGCCATTGGTGACGCGCTCACGCTGTCCATCACCCCGGGCTACCTGCAGCAGGCGGGGTTGCTGAAGGCCGTTCCGAAGAACGAGAAGAACCTCATCAACCTTCAGATGAAGGACGCGCTGGAGAAGATTGCCTTCCTGCCGTTCGGTCTGCTCGTGGACCAGTGGCGCTGGGAGGTGTTCTCCGGCCGCGTGCAGCCGGCGGACTACAACAAGTCCTGGTGGACGCTGCGGGAGAAGTACCAGGGCGTCGCCGCGCCGGTGGCCCGTTCGGAGCAGGACTTCGACCCAGGGGCCAAGTACCACGTGCCTGCAAACGTTCCGTATACGCGGTATTTTCTGGCGCGCATCCTCCAATTCCAGTTCCACAAGGCGCTCTGCGAGGCGTCCGGCTATAAGGGCGCCCTCCACGAGTGCTCCATCTATGGAAACAAGGAGGCCGGCAAGCGGCTCCAGGCCATGTTGGAGCTGGGTGCGAGCAAGCCGTGGCCCGACGCGCTCCAGGCCATGACGGGAACCCGGCAGATGGATGCCACGCCGCTGCTCGACTACTTCAGCCCGCTCCGCACCTGGCTCCAGGCGCAGAACAAGGGCCAGAAGTGCGGTTGGTGACGGTCTGGAGTAGACGCGCCGGGCGGCCACGCTTAAATTGCAGCCGTCTAGGCGGGTTCGCTCGTAGGACCGGACGGCGGATATTCGCGTCCGTGACGAAAGAAGAAGAGAGCAAATGGCTACTGGTACCGTGAAGTGGTTCAACGATGCGAAGGGTTTCGGCTTCCTCACCCAGGACGGTGGTGGTGAGGACGTGTTCTGCCACCACACCGCCATCAACATGGATGGCTTCCGCACCCTCCAGGAGGGCCAGAAGGTGGAGTTCGAAGTGACCCGCGGCCCCAAGGGCCTGCAGGCCCAGAACGTCCGCGCGGCCTGAGCCGAGCGTCGTTCGAACTGCTTCTGATGCATCATGAGGGTCCGGCCCCACGGGGTCGGGCCCTTCGTGCTTTCTGGAGAGCGCTCCGTGCCTTTGTCGACGAAGTTCCGCCGCTCACGCGTCTGTCTGCTGCCCGTTCTCGCCGCGCTGGGTTGCTCCACCACGCCGGCCGTGCCGTCGAGCACGGGCACGGCCGCCCTCCCTGCCGCGTCGTCCAAGGCACCACCCCCTGCCAACGTCCCGGAGAAGGAGCCCACCGCCATGACGTCCACGTTCGACGCGGCGGCCCTGAAGGCGGAGCTCGCGACGCGGCACGGCGAGGCGCAGCGGGCCCGCATCGAGCGGGGCGTGGATCAGGTGGCGGCGATGTGGCGGCCGGAGGACGGAGACCTCGCGGCGTTCGCACGTGAACAGTTCCTGTCCGATCCGAGCGCGCTCGACGCGACCTTCCAGCGGCTGGAGCGGTTGTTCGAGCAACTCGACGGTCACCTGTACGAAATCGGGCGCGAGCTCCAGTGGTACACCGACCTGGACCTGGGGCCGTTGCTGCCGGTGGAGCCCCTGGTGGCGGCGTATGATCCGGCCGCCCACGTCACCACGGACCTGTTCCGCGCACGCGTGGGGTTCGTGGTGTTGCTCAACTTCCCGCTCACCACGTTGGCGGAGCGCGTGGAGCAGGGGCCGTCATGGACGCGGCGACAGTGGGCCGAGACGCGGCTGGCCGGGCGCTTCAACCAGCGCGTCCCCGCGGAGATTGAACAGGCGTCCTCGCGCGCCATCGCCGCGGCCAACCTGTACATCGCCGAATACAACATCTGGATGCATCACCTGGTGGACGCGCAGGGACGGCGCCCCTTCCCAAAGGGGCTGCGGCTCATCAGTCACTGGAACCTGCGTGACGAGCTGAAGGGTGACTACTCCGACGCGGCGACGGGCGCGCTGAAGCAGCGGATGATCGTCCAGGTGATGGAGCGCATCATCACGCAGACGATTCCCGCGGCCGTCATCGACAACCCGCGGTTGGATTGGGACCCCTTCACCAACACCGTGACGGTGGCGCCGCCGCAGACGGTGGAGGCGGATGCGCCCGCGCGCACGACGAAGCCGGATGCGTCGCCGGAGCCGGACACGCGCTACGCGCACCTGCTGGCCACCTTCCATGCGGCGCGCCAGGCGGACCCCTACGTGCCGGTGGCACCCACGCGAATCGCCCGGAGCTTCGAGCTGGGCCGCGAGCTGCCTGAGGCGCGCGTCCGGGCCTTGCTGACACAGGTGCTGGAGTCACCGTTGGTGCCGCGCGTGGCGAAGGAGATTGAAGCGCGCCTGGGCCGGAAGCTGGAGCCGCAGGACCTCTGGTACTCGGGCTTCAATCCGGGCGGCAAGCGGAAGGAGTCCGAACTGGATGCGCTGACGCGCAAGCGCTACCCCACGGCGGAGGCGTTCGCGAAGGACCTGCCGCGCATCCTCCAGGGCATGGGCTTCACGAAGGCGAAGGCCGTGTGGCTTGCGGAGCGAATTCGCGTGGACGCGTCGCGCGGAGCGGGGCACGCACAGCCGGCGCTTCGGCGAGGCGACTTCCCCCGGCTGCGCACGCGCGTGGAGAAGGGGGGCATGGACTACAAGGGCTACAACATCGCGGTGCACGAGCTGGGGCACAACGTGGAGCAGGTGTTCAGCCTCTACGGCGTGGACCACACGCTGCTCGCGGGGGTGCCCAACAACGCCTTCACGGAGGCGCTGGCCTTCGTGTTCCAGTCGCGCGACCTGGAGTTGCTCGGGCTGGGCAAGCCGGACGCGGCGAGCGAGCGGGAGCGGGTGCTCGGCGAGCTGTGGCAGACGTGGGAGCGCGCGGGCATCGCGCTGGTGGACATGTCGGTGTGGCACTGGATGTACGCGCACCCGGATGCCACGCCCGTGCAGCTTCGGGAGGCGGTGGTGGGCATTGCCCGCGAGGTGTGGAACCAGTACTTCGCGCCGGTGCTGGGCGGGGAGGGGAGCACGCTGCTGGCCGTCTACAGCCACATGATCAGCTATCCGCTCTACCTGCCCGACTATCCGCTGGGCCACCTCATCGCGTTCCAGATTGAAGAACACCTGAAGCGCAAGGGACCGCTGGGCGCCGAGTTCGAACGCATGGCCACCTACGGTTCGGTGACGCCGGACCAGTGGATGATTCATGCGACCGGGGCCCCGGTGAGCGCGGAGCCGTTGCTCCGCGCCGCCGAGGCCGCCCTGAGTCGCTGACCTACGGCTGCCGGGACGTGTCGCCGGGGATGTCGATGAGCTCGACGTCGAAGGTGAGGACGGCGTTGGGCGGGATGCGCGAGCCGGACGGCGGACGTTCGCCGTAGGCGGTGTTGCCGGGGCAGGTGAGCTTCGCCTTGCCGCCCACCTTCATCTTCGCCACGCCCTGCGTCCAGCAGGGGATCACGCCGTTGAGCGGGAACTCGACGGGGATTCCGCGGCGGGCGGAGGTGTCGAAGATGGTGCCGTCCACCAGCCGGCCTTCGTAGTGGACCTTGACGGTGTCGATGGCGCGCGGGCTGCGGCCGGTTCCCGCCTGGACCTGCTTGTAGACGACGCCGGAGGGAAGCACCTCCGCGCCGGGCTCCTTGGCGGCGCGCTCCAGCGCGGCCTTGCCCGCGAGGGCCTGCCGGCTCTTGGCGAAGGCCTGAATCCGCTGCGCCTGCTCCTTCGGGTCGATGTCGGACGTCTTTCCACCGAGTCCGTCGGACAGCCCCTGTTGCAGCACCTTCAGCTCCTCGGGCGACAGCGCGAAGAGGGACAAGTCACGGCCAATGGAGAGACCGAGCGTGTAGAGGGTCTGCTGGTCCTCCTCGGACAGCGCAGCGGGCGCCGCCGGCGCGGCGGCCGGAGTCGCCGGTGCGGCCTTGGCCGCGGGCTTCTTCGCCGACTTCGAGTCCTGCGCCTGGGCGCCCGTCGCGCCGAGCGCGAACACCAGGGCCGCCGTCCACATCGATCGCATGCATCCACCTTTCATGAGAACCGGCGCACTATAGAGCGTGGCCGCGCGCTCGGAAGACACAAGCCCGCGCGAAGAATTCACCGAGGAAGCACAGCGAGCGCGCGAGTCCTCCGCGCGCCGTCCGTTTTCTTGCGCGTTCAGCGCGCGCCTCTACCCTGCATCCAGGTTGCTTCACCCCCGGAGCAACCTGTTGCACGACCTGACCGGAGGCGAAGAAGCCATGAGCGACAAGCGGAAGAACAAGCGGGCGCCCCTCGACATCTACCTGAACAAGTACATGGGTGGCGTGCCGTACATGTCGCGGGCCGCGGACATCAGCCAGGAAGGGCTGAGCCTCGCCCGGCTGCTCGAGCCCCAGCACGAGGCCAAGCGCATCGGCCTCCAGTTCCAGCTCCCGGGCTCGGAGGAGATCATCTACGCCGAGGGGGAAGTGGTCCGTGAGTGGGCCGAGCTGGGGGCCAAGCGCGAGCGCTCGGGTGTGCGCTTCACGTTGCTCACCGACCGTCACCGCAAGATGATCGACGCCTACGTCGACCGTCACGGCAACGAGAACTGACGCATACCCGCCGTGCCGCAGGGGCCTGCCTTGACTTCCCCGGAAGCAGGCCCGTTGAATGGGAAGCCATTCTGCCCTGACACGACCCGCGACGTCGGACGAGGGGCTGGAGGATTTCCCGTGAGGCACTCGCTGTGGGGGATATTGCTGGCCGTGCCACTGACCGCGTTCGGCCAGGGCAAGGAAGCGAAGGCCCCGAAGCCCACCGTCGCTGCCGTGAAAACGGCACCGGGGGCACCGGGCGTCAATTGGGAAGGGCAGGTTCTGCGGGCCACGGGAGTGGGGGCTCCCGACCTGAAGGCCTCGAACCCCGGACAGGCCCGGCTGGGCGCCGAGCGGACCGCCAAGCAATCCGCCATCCAGAATCTCATGGACCAGGCCGGGCGCCTCCACATCAGCGCGGGCCGCACCGTGGCGGACGAGCTGGCCCGCGAGGACGTCCGCAAGCGGGTGGAGGCCGCGATGGGCGGCTACAAGGTCGTCGCCCGGCGGTTCTTCTCCGACAGTGGCGTGGAGATTGACGTGGAGGTGCCGCTGTCGGCCCTCACCGCGTCGCTGTTCGCGCCGCCCGCCGCGGACACCGTCATCGCCATCAACGGCGCGGGCACGAAGAAGTACACAGGGCTGGTGGTGGATGCGCGAGGGCTCGGTGTGCAGCCCGTGCTGGCGCCCCGCCTGCTGGATGACAGCGGCAAGGCGCTCTATGGCGCGGCGGCGCTGGCCAACGAGCGCCGTGCCGCGACAGCCGTGGCCGCGTGGTTCCAGAGCCTGGATGCGGCGAAGAAGGCCTCGCTGGTGGGGGACAAGCCCCTGGTGGTGAAGGCCAAGGGTTCCAAGGGTTCCGACCTGGTGCTCGCCTCGGAGGATGCGAAGGCGCTCGTCGAGGCCAACACGCGCTTCCTGGCCGAGGGCCGGGTCGTGATCGTCACGCAGTGACTTCGAGGTCCTCGGCGAGCTGATGCGGAAGGTTCTGCTGTTGGTGATGGTGTCCACGTTCGCTGGGTGTGCGAAGCGTCAGGAGCCGGAGTCCCTGCTCAAGGCCCGCGAGCTGATGGCGGAAGCGCAGAATCCCAGCGGCAACCTGGCCCTGGTCTGCGAGCCCGTGGACGCGGAGGTGTATCTGGATGGCGTCTGGCAGGGGCTCTGCAGCGACTTCTCGGGTTCCCCCAAGGCGCTGCGAGTGGGCAGCGGCCTGCACGAGATTGAAGTGAAGAAGCAGGGGTACTGGCCCTATACGACGTACTTCGAGCCCAGCCGGGCCCGCGCGCGGCTGACCATCCAGCTCCGCGCCTCTGGGCCGAAGGCCAGTGGTTCGGAGTGACGCCGGGCTGGGTGTAAAGCGGGCGGGCCTCCACGAAAGCCCGTTTCCTGTGCTTTCGTGCAGTGCAATCAGGACATGACGCCGCCGTAGCTGGGACTGAAGAGGAGAGCGCCATCGGACGCCGCAGAAAAGGTCGTTCCACCGCCGCCGTGAAATCCGCCGCCGCCGCTGCCGTACCGCCGCCGGCTCGGTCCGCCCCCTTGCTTCACGAGGTGCCGCCGCCGCGTGGCCAGGACAAGGCCGCGGCCGAGCCGGCCCGTGCGCGGGTCGCCGAGTCCGTGGCGGTGGCCGAGAACGCCCTGTCCGAGACGGACGCCCGGCGCATCGACCTGTGGTGGTCGGGGGTGATGGTGGGCTCGCTGGGGCTGGTGTTCGCGCTGCTCTCCGTCTTTGGCGGAGTGGCGGTGCCAGTGCTGCTCGCGCTGTCGGGCGCGTACATCTTCAATCCCATCGTCACCGAGCTGGAGAAGCGGCGGCTGGACCGCACGTGGGGGACGACGCTCGTCTTCGCGGTGGGGACGCTGATGCTGGTCGGCGCGGTGCTGTACCTCATCCCGGTGTTCCGGGAGGAGGCGTCGAAGCTGCCGGACTTCTTCCACCGTGCGAGCACCCAGGTGGTGCCGAAGGTGGAAGGGTTGGTGGGGCATTCGTTGCCGGACCTGGTGCGCCAGCGCACCGCCGAGCTGGGAAAGCAGGCGTCAGAGTTGGTCCAGAGCGCGGGGCCGGCGGCGGCGCGCATCCTGGCGAGCTTCGCGGGCAACACGGCGCGGCTGGTGGTGACGTTGCTGGGCCTGTCGGTGGTGCCGGTGCTGGCCTTCTTCTTCCTGCAGGACTACCCCCGGTTGATGGGCATGGTGAAGGACCTGCTGCCCCGGCGCGCAGTGGGGCTGGTGAGCCGGCGCTTCGCGGAGGTGGATGAGGTGCTCTCCGCCTTCGTGCGCGGCCAACTCATCGTCGGCGGTGTGCTGTCGGTCATCTATGCGGCGGGTCTGTCCGCGGCGCGCATCGACATGGCCATCGTCATTGGGGTGATTGCCGGCTTCGGCAACATGGTGCCGTACCTGGGCACGGGCGTGGGCATCGTGCTGTCGCTGGTGGGGCTCATGCTGTCGTGGCAGGGGCCGTGGCAACTGGCGGCGGTGGCGGCCACCTTCGTCATCGGGCAGATGCTGGAGGGCTTCGTCATCACCCCGCGAATCGTGGGGGAGAAGGTCGGGCTGGCGCCGGTGGCGATCATCCTGGCCATCCTCGCCTTCGGTGAGCTGTTCGGCTTCGTGGGCATCCTGCTGGCGGTGCCGGTGGCGGCCATCCTCAAGGTGGTCCTGAGCGTGGTGGTGGAGCGATACCGCCGGACGCGGCTCTACACGGGGGAGCCCAAGTCGCCGTGACGAAGCTGGAGTCGCTACACAAGGAGATCACCGGCTGCCGGGCCTGCCCCCGGCTGGTGGAGTGGCGGGAGGAGGTGGCGCGAGTGAAGCGCCGCGCCTACCGCGACTGGAATTACTGGGGCCTGCCCGTTCCCGGCTTCGGAGACCCCAAGGCCCGGCTCATCATCGTCGGGCTGGCGCCGGCGGCCCATGGGGCGAACCGGACGGGGCGGATGTTCACCGGGGACCGCTCCGGCGACTTCCTCTATGCCGGGCTGCACCGCGCGGGCTTCGCGAATCAGGCCCTCAGCGAGCACCGGGATGACGGGCTCCGGCTGAAGGACGCCTTCATCGTGTCCGCGGCGCGCTGTGCTCCGCCCGACAACAAGCCCCTCCCGGAGGAGCTGGCCCGCTGCGCGCCGTTTCTGGATCGCGAGCTGGCGCTGCTGCCGGGCCGGGTGATGCTCGCGCTGGGGGCCATCGGCTGGAACGCCGCGCTCGTGGCCCTGGCGCGGCAGGGGATGGAGGTTCCGTCGCCTCGGCCCGCGTTCGGGCATGGGGCGGAGCTGCGCCTGCCGGGCGGCCGGACGCTGCTGGGCTGCTACCACGTCAGCCAGCAGAACACGCAGACGGGGCGGCTGACCCCGGCGATGTTCGACGCCGTCATGTCCCGGGTCCACACGCTGCTGGAAACGACGGATCCGAGGGCGCGCGGGAAGAGTTGAAGAACCCTTCTGTGTTTGCTTGACAGTTGGGGGAGCCCGCTGTTATTCCCCGCGCCACCGAAGCGGCTGCAACGGGTCGTTAGCTCAGCGGTAGAGCACTACCTTGACACGGTAGGGGTCAGTGGTTCGATCCCACTACGACCCATCATCAAAGAGTGACTTCAGCGGGCGGCACGGCTTTAAAAGAGCCTGCCGCCCGTTTTTTTTCCGAGGTTCGCATGTCCGACATCATCACGGTGACACTCCCCGACGGCTCGCAGAAGCAGACGGCCCGGGGAACCACGATCGCGGACTTCGTGCGGGAGAGCATCGGCCCCGGCCTGGCGAAGGCCGCCCTCTTCGCGCGCGTGAATGGCCAGGACATGGACCTGGCCCGCAAGCTGGATGAGGACGTGAAGCTGCAGATCTTCACGCCCAAGAGCCCCGAGTCCCTGGAGTTGATCCGCCACGACGCCGCCCACGTGGTGGCCAGCGCGGTGCAGAAGCTCTTCCCGGGCACGCAGGTGACCATCGGTCCCGCGACGGAGGAGGGCTTCTATTACGACTTCTTCCGCGAGAAGCCCTTCACGCCCGAGGACCTGGAGAAGATCGAGGCCGAGGCGAACGCCGAATTGAAGCGGGACATGGCCTTCGTCCGCACCGAAATCTCCATGGACGAGGCCGTGCGCCTGTTCGAGGAGAAGGGCGAGACGTTCAAGGTCGAGATCGTCAAGGACATCGCGGCCAAGGGCGCCAAGACGCTGACGCTCTACACGCACGGTGACTGGGTGGACTTCTGCCTGGGGCCCCACGCGCCCAGCACGGGGAAGATCGGCATCATCAAGATCCTCTCCTCCAGCGGAGCGTACTGGCGGGGGGACCACCGCAACCCGATGCTCCAGCGCGTCTACGGCACTGCCTTCTTCGACAAGAAGCAGCTGGCGGAGTACCTGACGCGCATCGAGGAGTCGAAGAAGCGCGACCACCGCAAGCTGGGCAAGGAGCTGGACCTCTTCCACTTCCACCCGTACTCGCCGGGCTCCGCCTTCTGGACCCCGAAGGGCACCACGCTCTACACCACGCTGTCGAACTGGATGCGTCAGCTGACGCAGAACGACGGCTACGTGGAGATCAAGACGCCCCTGATGTTCAACAAGGGGCTGTGGGAGACCAGCGGCCACTGGGGCAAGTACAAGGAGAACATGTTCCTCGTGCTCGACAGCGAGTCGGGGGAGCATGACTTCTCGCTCAAGCCGATGAACTGCCCGTCGCACCACCTGTTCTACGGCTTCAAGAAGCACAGCTACCGCGACCTGCCGCTGCGCTACCACACGCAGGACGTGCTGCACCGCAACGAGGCGGCGGGCTCCCTGGGTGGCCTCACGCGCGTGCGCCAATTCGCGCAGGACGACGCGCACATCTACTGCACGGAGGCGCAGATCACCGACGAGGTGCGGCGCTTCGTGAAGCTCCTGGACCACGTCTACAAGGCGGTGGGCCTCACCTACGCGGTGAAGCTGTCCACGCGGCCCGAGCAGCGCCTGGGGGATGACTCCCTGTGGGATCGCGCCGAGGGCGGCCTCAAGGCCGCGCTGGAGTCGCTGGGCCTCGAGTACGAGCTGGCCCCGGGTGACGGCGCGTTCTACGGCCCGAAGATCGACTTCGCGGTGTCGGACAGCATCGGCCGCCGGTGGCAGCTGGGCACCATGCAGTTGGACTACCTGGCGCCCGAGCGCTTCGACCTGACCTACGTGGGCGAGGACAACGCCGAGCACCGCCCCGTGGTGCTCCACCGCGCCATCTTCGGCTCGTTCGAGCGCTTCACGGCCATCCTCATCGAGCACTTCGCCGGCGCCTTCCCGGCCTGGCTGGCCCCCATCCAGGCGGTGCTGGTGACGGTGGCGGACCGGCAGAACGACTACGCCCGGAAGGTTCGGGACTCCTTGAGGGCCAAGGGCTACCGGGTGGAGTTCGACGAGCGCGGCCTGTCGATGAACGCGAAGATCCGCGAGGCCCAGCTCCAGAAGGTGCCGTTCACCCTGGTGGTGGGCGACAACGAGGTGTCGGGCGAGGGCGTGTCGCCGCGGCGGTACGGCGGCGAGGACCTCAAGACGATGAAGGTGACGGACTTCGAGGCCCTGCTGGCGAAGGAAGCGGCCCTGCCGTGATCGGAAGGTCAGGACACCTGTCGGCTTGCTGACGGGCCTTGACTCCCTGTTGCACCTAAGTATCTTTGCGCACTTTCGAGGGGAGCCTGCCCAAGTTCCCCAATTTTCGAGAGTTCTCGCACCTGCCGCTCAAGTCCAACGGCATGGGGCATGGAAGGATCAGGACGATGCCGAAGTTGAAGACCCGCAGCAGCGCGAAGAAGCGCTTTGACGTGAAGAAGAGCGGCAAGGTCAAGCACGGCAAGGCCTTCGCGAAGCACCTCTTCACGTTCTCGAAGACGCCGAAGTCCAAGCGCAGCAACCGCGGGACCGGCCACCTTCGCGACATGGACGCGAAGAAGGTCATCAAGGAGATGTTCCCCTACGGGGGCTGATTTCGCGGTTCTGAAGTCAGGGACAACGTGGCCTCGTCGGAGCGGCGGTAAGCCTGCGCCGGGGGGCTTCCAAACTACGCAGTCCGAAGTGAGGCAGTCATGCGCGTGAAGAAGGGTGTCAAGGCCCGTCGTCGTCGTAATAGGATTTTGAAGCTGGCCAAGGGTTACCGCGGCCGTCGGAAGAACTGCTACAAGCGCGCCAACGAGGCGGTTGAGCGGGCGCTGGACTACGCCAGCCGCGACCGCATGCAGCGCAAGCGGGACTTCCGTCGCCTGTGGATCGTCCGCATCAACGCGGCCGCCCGCACGGTGGGCCTCTCCTATTCGAAGCTGATCGCGGGCCTCGCGAAGGCGAAGATCGGCCTGGACCGCAAGGTTCTGTCCGACATGGCCATCGCGGATCCGTCGGGTTTTGCGGCCGTCGCCAACATCGCGAAGGCGGCCTGAGACACATCCAGCCCGCAAGGCTGGAGACAGAACGGGTGGGGTGGTGGGCTGACGCTGGCCACCCTGTCCGGATGTTTGAACGGGCTGCCTCTCTGGGGCGGCCCTTTTTTTTGCCTCGGCGCCAAGGGCGCGCGGGGAACTGGAACGGAGGCGGAAGTCCATGCGGGATCGGTTGCTGGCGCTCGCGGAGTCCGCGAGGCGGGAGATTGGCGGCGCGTCGGAGCTGTCCGCGGTGGAAGCACTGCGGGTCCGCTACCTGGGCAAGAAGGGTGAGCTGTCCGGCGTGCTGGGCGGCATGGGCAAGCTGCCCCCGGACGAGCGGCGCTCGCTGGGCGAGGTGGCCAACGGCGTGAAGGCGGAGCTGGAGAAGCTGCTCGCCGAGGCCGTGGAGCGCGCCGAGGCGGCCGCGCTGGAGGCCCAGCTTCAGGGCCCGGGCCTGGACGTGACGCTGCCCGGACGCGGCGTGGCGCTGGGCAGCCGGCACCCCGTGTCGCGGACGATGGAGGAGATTGTCCGGACCTTCTCGCGGCTCGGCTTCGACGTGGCCAGTGGCCCAGAGATTGAGCTGGACTACTTCAACTTCGAAGCGCTGAACCTGCCGAAGGACCACCCCGCGCGGGACATGCAGGACACCTTCTACGTGGACGAGGCCACGCTGGGCCACGCGAAGAAGGCGGACAGCTCCGCGCTGCTGCGCACGCACACGTCCCCGGTGCAGGTGCGGTACATGCTCAACCGCAAGCCGCCCATTCGCGCGGTGATGCCGGGCCGGGTGTACCGGCGCGACTCGGACATCACGCACACGCCAATGTTCCACCAGGTGGAAGGCCTGCTGGTGGACAAGGGCGTGACGTTCGCCGAGCTGAAGGGCTCGTTGGCTGCGTTCGTGACGGCGTTCTTCGGTTCTGACACGCGCACGCGCTTCCGCCCGTCCTTCTTCCCCTTCACGGAGCCCTCCGCGGAGGTGGACATCACCTGCACGAACTGCGCGGGCAAGGGCTGCCGCATCTGCAAGCAGACGGGGTGGTTGGAGGTGCTGGGCAGCGGCATGGTGCACCCCAACGTCTTCACCTCCGCCGGGTATGACCCGAACGAGGTGACGGGCTACGCGTTCGGCATGGGCGTGGAGCGCATCGCCATGCTGCGCTACCGCATCGACGACCTGCGGATGATGTTCGAGAACGACGCGCGGTTCCTCGAGCAGTTCTGAGATTCCAGGGGGCCGCTGGTGGGCCCCCGTGTTCCAGCCGATTGATGAAGAGGGTGGACCTGTGAAGATTTCGGTGAAGTGGCTGGGCGATTACGTGGCGCTGCCGCCGTCCGAGGACGAGCTGGCGCGCAAGCTGACCGCCGCGGGCCTGGAGATTGAGGGAATGGAGCGCCCCGCGGAGGCTCTTCGCGGCGTGGTGGTGGCGCAAATCAAGGAGTCCGCGCAGCACCCCAACGCGGACAAGCTGTCCGTCACGCAGGTGGACATCGGCGGGACGGCGCTGCTCCAGGTGGTGTGCGGCGCGAAGAACTTCAAGGTGGGCGACAAGGTGCCGCTGGCCACCGTGGGCGCGAAGCTGCCCAACGGCATGGACATCAAGCAGGCGGCACTGCGCGGCGTGGACAGCTTCGGCATGCTCTGCTCGTCCAAGGAGCTGGGCCTGAGCGAGGAGTCCAGCGGCCTGCTCATCCTGCCGGCGGACACGCGCGTGGGCACGCCCATCGCGGAGGCCGTGGGGCTGGATGACGTGGTGCTGGAGGTGAACGTCACGCCGAACCGCCCGGACGCGCTCAGCCACCTGGGCGTGGCGCGCGAGGTGAGCGTGGTGACGGGCTCCGCGTTGAAGGTGCCCCAGCCCAAGCCCGCGGAGTCGGGCACGCCCGCCGCCGAGCAGGTGAAGGTGCGCGTGGAGGCCCCGGACCGCTGCCCGCGCTACGTGGCGCGCGTGGTGGAGAACGTGAAGATTGGCCCGTCTCCGCAGTGGATGCAGGACCGGCTGAAGGCGGCCGGGGTGCGCGCCATCAACAACGTGGTGGATGTCACCAACTACGTGAACCTGGAGTACGGGCAGCCGCTGCACGCCTTCGACCTGGAGAAGCTGGCCGGTCAGGAGATTGTCGTCCGCACGGCGACGCGCGGTGAAAAGCTCAAGACGCTGGACGGCAAGGACCGCGTCCTGGACGTGGATGACCTGGTCATCGCGGACAAGGACCGGGCGCAGGCCATCGCCGGCGTCATGGGCGGCGGCGACAGCGAGGTGACCGAGGGCACCCGGCGGCTGGTGCTGGAGTCGGCGAACTTCCAGGGTTCCACGGTGCGGCGTTCGTCGAAGCGGCACGGGCTGCACACGGAGGCCTCGCACCGCTTCGAGCGCGGGGCGGACATGGACGCCGTGGTGCCGGCCATTGACCGGGCGGCACAGCTCATCGCGGAGCTGGCGGGGGGCACGGTGGCTCCTGGCCGCGTGGACGTCTACCCGGCGCCGAAGCCGCCTCGGAAGGTGACGCTGCGCTTCGCCCGGGTGGAGCAGGTGCTGGGCGTGGCCGTGGCGGAGAAGGAGGTCCGCCGCATCCTGGAGGCGCTGGGCTTCAAGGCGGTGGAGGAGGGGACGGGGCAGGCGACGTACGAGGTGCCTCGGGCCCGTGTCGACGTGGAGCGCGAGGAGGACCTGTTGGAGGAGGTCGCGCGCATCTACGGCTACGACAACATCCCGGCGACGCTGCCGCGGGGACTGGCCACGCTGGCCCCGGAGCCCGCGCATGCCGAGGCCGAGCGCCGCATGCGTCAGGCGCTGGCCGGGGCGGGGTTCGACGAGGTGGTGAACTACTCGTTCGTCGCGCCGCGCAGCCTGGAGGTGCTGGGTGGGGCGGAGAAGCCGGTGGCGCTGCTCAATCCGCTGAGCGCGGAGCAGTCGGTGATGCGCACCAGCCTGCTGCCGGGCCTGCTGGAGAACCTGTCCCGCAGCGTGCGGCACCAGGTGGAGGCGGTGGCCATCTACGAGACGGGCCGGGCCTACTTCCAGGACGCGGAAGGCGGGCAGGGGCAGCGTCCGGCGGCGCGCGAGGTGCCTCGCGTGGCGGGTCTGGTGTGGGGCCTGCGCGGTGGTGGCCGGAGCTGGACGCACAAGGATGCCCGCGCGGACTTCTACGACGCGAAGGCGGCGGTGGAGGGGCTGCTGGGCGCACTCCGCGTGGAGGGCGTGACGTACGTGCCCGCAGGGCCGGCGGCGTACCACCCGAAGGCCGTGGCGCAGGTGAAGGGGGCGGACGGCACGGTGCTGGGCCACGTGGGCGAGGTGCACCCCCGGGTGGCGAAGGCGCTGGGCCTGCCGGACGGGGTGTTCGTCTTCGAGTTGGACACGGAGCCGCTGTACGCGGCCTCGAAGCTGGTGCCGGCGTACCGGTCGCTGCCGCGTTTCCCAGCGGTGCTGCGGGACCTGGCGGTGGTGGTACCGCTGGAGCTGCCCAACGACGAGGTGCGTCGGGTGATCCTGGAGGTGGGCAAGCCGCTGGTGGAGGACGCTCAGGTGTTCGACGTGTACACCGGTGAGCAGATTCCCCAGGGTCGGAAGAACCTGGCGTACGCGCTGCGCTACCGCTCGGCCGAGCGGACGCTGACCGATGTGGAGGTCAACGAGGCGCATCAGCGCATCGTGGATGAGGTGAAGCAGCGGCTGGGGGCTGCCTTGCGCGCCTGAATTCCTGAATGAAGTCAGAGGGTTGACACGTCTTTGGGAAGGCTGCAACAGTGCCCGGCGTTCAGCCCCGAGGGCTTCCCGAGGATTCGCATGACGAAGGCGGACATCATCGAGGGTGTCTACGAGAAGGTCGGCTTCTCGAAGAAGGAGTCGGCCGAAATCGTGGAGCTCGTGTTCGACACGCTCAAGGAGACCCTGGAGCGCGGGGACAAGATCAAGATCTCCGGGTTCGGCAACTTCCAGGTGCGCCAGAAGAAGGCGCGCGTGGGCCGCAACCCGCAGACGGGCAAGGAGATCGAGATCTCGGCGCGCCGGGTGCTGACCTTCCGGCCGAGCCAGGTGCTGAAGAGCGCCCTGAACGGTGAGGCGCCGCCGGAGGACCACGCGGAGATCGACGCCCGGGAGGAGGCCGCCGCCGACGCGGCCGAGGCCCGCGGCGAGGACTTCGACGAAGAGGGAATGGAGGACATGGAAGGGTGAGTTTTTTGGACGGTGCCCTGCTTCTCTTGCTTGACCTGAACGTCATGTAGGGGCATAAGGGCGCACCCTTTCACGGCAGCAGCAGTGCCGGGGCGTAGCGCAGCCTGGTAGCGCACTTGCTTGGGGTGCAAGTGGTCGCAGGTTCAAATCCTGTCGCCCCGACCATCGAAGGCCCTGGAGTTCTTGGCGAAAGCTGAGGATTCCAGGGCCTTTGTTTTTCCCGATTCTGAAGTGGCTCCGCCGGCGACGGATGCCGCTTGGGTGCGCACTGAAACCCCGTCAGACGGAGGACTTCTCGGGCGCGGCGGGCTCAGCGCGGAGCGCCTCGGCTGCTGGGCTCGACCTGAAGGCGCCTTGGCTAGGGTTCGCCGGCTTTGGCTGGGTTGGGTGCTAGCAGGCGCGCGAGTGCGTCTTGGAGCGCTTGCCTCTTGGGGACCCAGAGGTCGACAGGGATGATTTCAGGGTTCCGTTCATTCGCAACGATGCCGAACAGTTCTCGTGCGGCCTCCTTCAGTCGAGCCCCGTAAGGGGCGTCCATCCAGAAGCCGTTCATGTGTAGCGCACCATCGGAGAACACGCTGATCGGTGAACGCTCGCCCATATGCGCGTACTTGGGGTTGAAGGACCCTCGCAGAGCGCCTGTGCCCCAGCTGAGGGTGCTCGCGCTTTGAGAGACAGCATCGAACAGCGCACGGACGGCGTTGGACGCGTCGGGCGGTAGCCGCCTTCGTACGTCGTCGAAGAACTCGGCCTCGGTCCACTTTCGCCGTCCGGAGCGCGCGCTCTTGAGCTCCCGCGCCTGTGGGGTCGCGTTGAGTACGTGCGGGACGAACGCCTCCATTCCGCCAGGGGTGGCGTATGGACGAATCTCGAGGGCGAGCACCTCTGTGTGAGTCATTTGCTCATTGAGGAAGACCGCCATCTGGTAGAGCTCGTCAGGAATCCGGTCGGCGGCGAATATGAGCCGGACATTTCCGGACCGTAGGTTCGCGTCCGCGCGAGCCCAGAAGTCAGTAGCCGCTTCCTTCGAGCCACAGAGCTTCAGAACCGTCTGGTCGAGGGTGTCTGCGTGGGACTCGCGGGCAAGCTGCGCCAAGCGATTGGCTGGCCAGTGTCGCTTCGCATTCGCGGCGTATTCAATGAGTTGCCCCACGACTTCACGGCGGATTCGTGCGTCCGAGCTACGCTTCACTTCAATGAGGGTAGGGACAGCGTCGTGGTCGATGAAGACATGGTCGATGCTCCAGCGATCGCTCTGTCCTAATCCGCCTGGGATTCCTACCTCACGCCCGATGAGTAGCCATCGCCGTGGGTCTTCCGGATCCATCTGGTCACCGCGCAGCAGTTCGGGATGGTCGGCGATGAGCTTCTGAAGTTCAGCCTCTGATGCGTACCCGCTCTTGGCATCAAACGGGTTGAGCCCTCCATCCGCACCTTTGACGAAGATGGGGCCAGGTTGGGATGGGTTGGTATCTCCAGGTTGACGGGTCGACATGGCGGGGCGGGGAGCGGGCTTGTTGATTGGCCGTCTTGTGGTTGAGGTGTGTGCTTGTTTGTGGTGGCTGCGCTTCGAGTTCACTCAAGTCGAGACACAGCCTGACAAGCCTACTTGGATTCTAGCGCTGTCGTATCGGCGCGAGACAGAAGCTCGGTCAGCGCGCTTGCGAGTGCATCGACCCTGGGGGCCCGTAGGACGCTGTAGTGATCTCCCTGAATGACGCGCACCACGAGCTGAGCTGCGTGGCGGCTCCAGCCACGGTCTTCCGTCTCGGAAGGCTCCAGTTCCGTGTCGCTGCCGCGCAGGACGGTGAGAGGTCCTGGGAAGGTATCCAGCGTGTGCTGTTGGAGTGCACGGAGATTGGCGGTGAAGACACGAAGCAACGCGTGGAGTTGGGCCATGCCGGCGTCTGGGATGAAGACACCCGCGTCGCGGCCCTCCTGGAGCACTCGTTCCAGCAGTGCCTTCGCGTCGCTCACGGAACCATCCGAGATCGTCGATGGAGAGATTCCCGCCGTGCGCGCCAGGTCCAGCGCGAACATCGTCGCCGCGGCCATGTCGTCGTCGGCTGTGACGCCTTGGGCCAGCGAGGTGGAACTGGGCTCAATCAGGGCAAGGACGTCCACCGTCTCACCACTTTGCTGTAGCAGGCGGGCCATCTCGAAGGCGATGACGGCTCCGAGTGACCATCCTCCCAAGCGATACGGTCCCTGGGGTTGCACGGTGCGGATGGCGTCCACGTAGCTGGTCGCCATGGCGTTGATGGACTCATTCGGCGGTAGCGTTCCCTCCAGCCCCTGGGCCTGCAGTCCGTAGAATGGCTGGTCAGGGCCGAGTCTCCGCGCCAGTTCGGTGTAGCAGAACACCGTGCCGCCCACCGGGTGAACACAGAAGAAGGGCACCCGCGAGCCACTTCGCTGAATGGGAACGAGCGGCGTCCAGGGAGCGGGCTCGCGTCGAAGGAAGGCGGCCAGCCCCTCGACAGTGGGGGCCTGGAAGAGCGCCGTGACTGGCAGGGTGCGTCCCGTGCGCGCACGCAGCATGGACTGGAGCCGCACCGCGAGCAGTGAGTGTCCGCCCAGCTCGAAGAAGTCGCTCTTCGCGCTGATTGGCGAGGCACCGAGCAATTCCTCGAAGAGGCGTGCCAACTCAAGCTCGTATGCGTCGCGCGGCGGGACGTAGACCTCATGCCCGGGAGACGTTTCCTCGGGTAGCGGAAGCGCCCTGCGATCCACCTTGCCGCTCGTATTGAGTGGTAGAGCCTCCAGGGTGACGAATGCCGAGGGCACCATGTGCTCGGGCAGCCGCTCCTTGAGGAACGGGCGGAACGTACCGGAGTCCAAGGCGGTGGTGGCATCCGCCTCCGCGACCACGTATGCCACCAGGCGTTGTAGCCCTGGCGTGTCTTCGCGGACTAGGACCACGGTGTCGCGCACCGCGGGGTGTTGGCGCAGCGCGGACTCAATCTCTCCCAGTTCGATGCGGAAGCCGCGCAGCTTCACCTGGAAGTCGATGCGGCCCAGGAACTCGAGTTCGCCCTGGGGCAACCAGCGAGCCCGGTCTCCCGTCCGATAGAGGCGGGCGCCGGGGACAGGGCTGAAGGGCTTGGGAATGAAGCGGTCGGCGGTGAGCTCAGGGCGATTCAGGTAGCCACGCGCCAGGCCCGCTCCACCAATGTAGAGCTCGCCTGGCACACCTACCGGTACAGGCTGCAGGTAGGCGTCCAGCACGTAGGTCTGAGCGTTCGCCAACGGACCGCCCAGCGACGGAGGCAGGGACGCTCCGCGCACGGGACGCAGCGTGGAGTCTACGGTGCACTCCGTCGGGCCGTAGACGTTGAAGCACTCAATGTGGGGATGGGCGGAGAGCCGGGCCCAGAGCGCCTCGTCCAGTGCCTCGCCGCCAGCCAGTACGCGCAAGGGGCGGTGTGCGGCAAGGCCCTCGTCCAGCAGCAGGCGCAGCAGCGACGGGGCACAGTCCAGCACGTCCACGTCATGCTGCTCCAGCCACGTCAGCATGTCGCGCGCATCCTCGCGAGCGGTCTGCGGCACCACGCACAGCGCATGTCCATCCGCGAGCTGCACCAGTTGCTGCACGGAGGCGTCGAAGGACAGTGACGCGTTGAGACTGACCCGTAGGGGCTTCTCGATGCCTGCGTAAGCGGTGGCCGCCAGCGCCGCGCGCAGGTTTATCACCGAGGCATGCTGTACCATGACGCCCTTGGGCTTGCCGGTACTGCCTGAGGTGTAGATGACGTACGCGAGGTGTTCGGGTTCACTGCGCCTCGGTGGATTGGATTCGGGCCGCGGCTCGTTCGTGGGAGCGGCGTCGTCCACGCAGAGGACTTCCACCTTGTGCCCGGCGAGCTTGTCCGCGACGCGCTGCTGCGTGAGGACCCAGCCGACGTTTGAGTCGCTCACCATGTAGGCCAGACGCTGGGCGGGATAGGCCGGATCCATGGGGACGTAGGCGCCGCCTGTCTTGAGGATGGCGAGGACGCCGACGACCATGTCGACCGAGCGCTCCATGCACAGGCCCACGCGAACCTCGGGCCCTACGCCTCGGGCACGCAGGGCCCAGGCGATCTGGTTGGCCCGACGGTTGAGTTCGGCATAGGTGAGCGAGTGCTCATCGTCCAGCACCGCGAGGGCATTGGGAGAAAGGGCTGCACGGTCCTCGAACCGCTCGTGCAAGCATCCTTCCCACGCGACCTCTCGGCGCGTCGCATTCCATGTCTCCAGCAGCGTGTTGCGTTCGGCCTCCGTCAGCAGCGCCGCCTGCTCATAGTGGCTGCTTGGGTCCGTAGCCACGGCCTCCAGTGCGCGCAGATAGTACTGCCCCAACTCCCGCGTCCGCTCCGCTTCGTGCCGAGTGCCTGTGGTGGAGATGGAAATCGACAGCGACGAGGTGTCCGGGTCCTGGGTGAAGGTGACGCCCAGCGGGAGTTCCATCCAGGCGGCGCCGAGCATCTCGTCAACGAAGCGCAGCCCCTTCTGTTGAGACAGCCCTCCCGCGACGTGGAAATGGATGAAGTTGAAGAGCGTATCGAACAGAGGCTTGCCGCCGCGCTTCTGCTGGAGCCGCGCCATGGGGTAGCGGCGATGCGGCATCAACTCCTGCTCATGCTTCGCGACCTGCTGAATGAGCTCCAGCCATGTGCCTCCAGGCAGCGTCACTGGGAAAGGCACGCTGTTGAGGAACAGGCCAATCATCCGCTCGCCATCGACGACTTCCGGACGACCATTGGCGACGATGCCGGTGACGACGGACGTACCTCCTTCGACGAAGCCCCGGACGCGCAGATGTACGGCCAGCAGCACCGTCTTGAGGGGCACACCCGCTTCATGAGCCACGCGTAGCAAGGCCTGCTGGAGCGGCGCGGGGATGCGCACGTCATGGTTGTGCAGCACGCGCTCGTCGTCCCTGGCCCGGTTCGGGCGAGTGCCTGGCGAGTCCATGGCATCCATGCGCTTCAGCCAGAAGCGCTCACTCTCCGCGGACTGTTGGGCCTCACGCTCCAACGCGATGAACTGGCGGTAGGTCGCAGCCAGGGGCTGTGCCGGGGGCGTGTTGGAGTCGTCCTGCAATTCGAGGTAGCGGCCGAAGAGCTCCGAGAACAGGGTCGCGGCACTCCATCCATCGAGGATGGCGTGGTGGAAGACGATGGTCAGCTGAACGCTGCGGTCCGTGCGGCGATGCACGGCGACATGGAGCAAGGGCGCCTGGGTCCACTCGAAGGGCTTGATGCGCTCCGCTTCCACCCACTCCCGCAGGAACGCGTCCTGCTGGGAGGGTTCCAGGTGCCGAAGGTTCTCGATGCGCAGAGGCGGCTTGACCTCACGGTGGACGAGTTGGAGTGGCTCCTCGTAGCCATCCAGATGGAAGGAGGTTCGCAGGATGGCGTGACGTGCAATCAGTTCCTGAAACGCCTGACGCAGCAGCGGCTCGTGTAGCTCCAGCTCCAAATGGAAGCTGAACATGTCGTGGTAGATGCCGGCCGAGGCATCCAGCGCGCTCTCGAAGAGCATGCCCGACTGGAGCGCGGCCAGTGGGTAGGCATCCTCCACGTCTTCCGGCAGCCGCTTGCGGTCGGCTTCGGACACGAAGCCGAAGGGGGCCACGTCATGTGCGGCAGGGGCGGACCCTTCGGTGTGCTTCACCGCGCCGGAGAGCTGGCGGATGGTCGGGTGCTGCAGCAGCTCCATGATGGGCAGCTCCAGGCCTCGTTCGCGCAGCTTCGCGATAACCTGGATGCTTCGGATGGAGTCTCCGCCCAGTTCGAAGAAGCTATCGTCGATGCCGACTTGGCGGAGGCCCAGGACCTCGGCCCAGATATCGGCGATGGTCTGCTCGGAGGCATCCCGTGGCGCCTCGAAGGCGGCGCCCATCAGCGCTCGGTCTGCGTCGGGGGCGGGCAGGGCTTTGCGGTCCACCTTCCCGTTGGCCGACAGCGGCAGGGACTCCATCGGAATGAAGATGGCGGGGACCAGATACTCGGGCAGCTTGCGCAGGACGTGGTCGCGTAGGGCTCGTGGATCGACAGACTCCACGCCGTCTTCACCCACGAAGTAGGCCACGAGGCGCTTGTCGCCAGGAGCGTCTTCACGAGCGAGGACGACAGCCTCCTGGACACCCGGGGCCTGCTGGAGGACGGATTCGATTTCGCCCAGTTCGATGCGGAAGCCGCGCACCTTCACCTGGAAGTCGGAGCGGCCGAGGAACTCCAGGGAGCCGTCGGCCCTCCAGCGGACGCGGTCGCCGGTGCGGTAGAGGCGAGCACCTGGGGCGGAGGAGAAGGGGTGAGGGAGGAACTTCTCAGCCGTCAGCTCCGGTCGGTTCAGGTAGCCCCAGGCGAGGCCGTCGCCACCGACGAAGAGTTCGCCAGGGACGCCGACAGGGACGGGCTCCATGCGCGAGTCGAGGACGAAGGCGGAGGAGTGGCCGAGGGGCCTGCCAATGGGGACGGAGTTGCCGAAGGCCTCACCCGCGCGAAGGGAGTGGGTGGCGGAGAAGGTGGTGTTCTCAGTGGGGCCGTAGCCGTTGACGAGGACTGCGCCGAGGGGAATGCGCTCCAGGTGCTGCCGAACACGCAGAGGAGGCAACACGTCACCGCCAGCGAGCACCTGCCGGACACCGGCCAAGGCGTAGCCCTGGTGAAGCACCATCTGCTCGAAGAGGGCAGCGGTGAGCCAGAGGGTGGAGACGCGGTGGTGAGTCAGCAGCGCGGCGAGTTCATCCAGAGAAGGCGTGTGAGGCGGAGCGAGGACGAGGCGGGCGCCGTGAAGCAAGGCGCCCCAGAGTTCCAGGGTGGAAGCGTCGAAGGCGACGGGAGCAAGCTGGAGGAAGACTTCGTCGGAGCCGAAGTGGATGAAGGGGTTGGCGAGAACGAGGCGGGCGACTGCTCGGTGGGGGATGCAGACGCCCTTGGGCCGTCCAGTGCTGCCGGAGGTGAACATGACGTAGGCGAGGTCATCACCGCCCACGGTCACGGAAGGAGGCGCGTCATGCGGCAAGGCCGCGATGAGGTCCGAGTCCGTGTCCACGCACACCATCAATCCGCCCGAGCTGGGCAGCTCATCGGCGAGCGACTCCTGCGTGACGAACACGCTGACGCCGGCGTCCTGAAGCAGCAAGGAGATGCGTTCAGCGGGGTAGTGATGGTCGATGGGCACGTAGGCGCCGCCAGCCTTGAGGATGGCGAGCAGCCCCACCACCATGTCAGGCGAGCGCTCCAGGCACAGGCCCACGCGGGTGCCGCGGGAAACGCCATACGCGCGCAGGTGGTGCGCGAGCTGATTGGAGCGGCGGTCCAGCTCCGCGTAGGTGACGATGCTCTCCCCGCTGATAAGCGCCACGGCGTCTGGCGTGCGAGCCGCCTGCTCGGAGAAGAGAACGTGAATCGGCGTATCGCGCGGGAACGCGGCGGACGACGCGTTCCAGTCGACCAGGAGTTGCTGACGCTCCTCGGTGCGCAGAAGGGGCAACTCGGCCAGACGCCGGTGCTCATCCGTGACGATGGCTTCCAGCAGCGTGCTGAAGTGACCCATCATGCGCTCGGCGGTGGAGGCATCGAAGAGGTCGGTGTTGTAGTTCAGCGCGCCGGAGAGCCCGTCCGGGGTCTCTTCCAGCAAGAGACTCAAGTCGAATTTGACGGTCTCCAGCTCCGTCTCCAGCACACGCAACGATAGCCCCTGCAACTCCAGTCGCACGGGCGGCGTATTCTGCAGGGTGAAGGTGACCTGGAAGAGCGGCGAGCGGCTCGGGTCTCTCGCGGGTTGCAGCACCTCGACCAGCTTTTCGAACGGCACGTCCTGGTGTTCGGACGCGCCCAGCGCCGCCGCCTTTGCCTGGGCCAACAGCTCATGGAAGGTGAGCTCCGGTGACATGCGGGCCCGGAAGACCAGCGTGTTGACGAAGAAGCCGATGAGCCCTTCCAGCTCCGGCCGGGTGCGGCCCGCGATGGGCGAACCGACGCAGACGTCCTGCTGACCAGAGTAGCGAGAGAGCAGCAACTGCCAGGTCGCCAGCAGGACCATGAAGGGCGTCGCCTCCTGACGGCGCGCCAGCGCAGTCACCGCCTCGGAGAGCTTCGCGGGCATCTTCACCGGGAGGAGCGCTCCCCGGTACGTCTGCACCGCTGGGCGCGGCCTGTCGGTAGGCAGCTCCAGGGCCGCGGGGGCTCCTGCGAGCTGCTCACGCCAGTAGTTCAGCCGTGACTCCAGCACCGGCCCCTGCATCCATTCTCGTTGCCAGAGGGCGTAGTCGGCGTACTGCACCGAAAGCGGGGGCAGTTGTGCATCGCGGCCCTGGGCGGCGGCTTCGTAGCCCTCCGCCACCTCCCGTATCAGCACACCCACGGACCAGCCGTCGGACACGATGTGGTGCATCGTGACGAGCAAGACGTGTCTGTCCGGAGCCAGCCGGAGCAAGCGCGCCCGGAAGAGCGGGCCGCGCACCAGGTTGAACGGGAGATGGGCCTCCTCGTTCGCGAGCTGACGTGCCCGGGCATCACGCTCACCTTCGGGCAGGGTGGAGATGTCCGTGATGGGCAACTCCAGCGTCTTGATCGGATGGACGACCTGTACGGGCACGTCCCCCTCGTTCCGGAACGTCGTGCGCAGCGCCTCGTGTCGCTGCACCACCCGGAACAGGGACTGCTCCATCGCGCGAACGTCGAGCGCTCCGTCGATGGCCACCGCCGCGGGGTTGTTGTACGTCGCGGTGTCGGGCGTCAGTTGCTCCATCACCCACAGCCGCTGCTGGACGAAGGACTGGGGCAGTGGCTGATCGCGTGGCGCGCTACGGATGGGAGGCAGGGCACTCGCGGTGCCGCGAGCCCGCTCGGAGTCCAGACGCGCGGCAAGCGCCGCCACCGTGCTCTGTTCGAAGAGGGCCCGCAGCGGCAGCTCGACGCCGAAGTCCTGCCGCAGCCGCGTCACCAACTGGGTGGCCAGGAGCGAGTGGCCCCCGAGTGCGAAGAAGTCATCGTCGGCGTTGACCGTCTCGACATGCAGCAGCGAGGCCCAGTGGGCGGCGACACGACGCTCCGTTTCCGTGCTGAGCGGGCGCGTGGCGGCGTGCCGAGGAGCTTCCGGTGCCGGCAGTGCCCTGCGGTCCAACTTGCCATTGGGGGTGAGTGGCAGGGCCTCCAAGGTGACGAAGGCCGAGGGCACCATGTGCTCGGGCAGTCGCTCCTTGAGGAACGGGCGGAACGTACCGGAGTCCACGACAGTGGTGGTCTCCGCCTCCGCAACCACGTACGCCACCAGGCGTTGCAGCCCTGGCGTGTCTTCGCGGACCAGGACCACGGTGTCGCGCACGGCGGGGTGTTGGCGCAGCGCGGACTCAATCTCTCCCAGTTCGATGCGGAAGCCGCGCAGCTTCACCTGGAAGTCGATGCGGCCCAGGAACTCGAGTTCGCCCTGGGGCAACCAGCGAGCCCGGTCTCCCGTCCGATAGAGGCGGGCGCCGGGGGCTGCGCTGAAGGGATTGGGGATGAACCGGTCGGCGGTGAGCTCAGGGCGATTCAGGTAGCCACGCGCCAGGCCCGCTCCACCAATGTAGAGCTCGCCTGGCACACCTACCGGTACGGGTTGCAGGTACGCGTCCAGTACGTAGGTCTGAGCGTTCGCCAACGGACCGCCCAGCGAAGGAGGCAGAGACGCTCCGCGCACGGGACGCAGCGTGGAGTCCACGGTGCACTCCGTGGGGCCATAGACGTTGAAGCACTCGATGTGGGGATGGGCGGAGAGCCGGGCCCAGAGCGCCTCGTCCAGTGCCTCGCCGCCAGCCAGAACGCGCAAGGGGCGGTGTGCGGCAAGGCCCTCGTCCAGGAGCAGCCGCAGTTGTGAGGGAGCGCAGTCCAGGACGTCCACGGAGTGCCGCTCCAACCACGCCAGCATCAGGCGGGTGTCCTCGCGTGTTCCTTGTGACACCACGCACAGCGCATGTCCGTCCGCGAGCTGCACCAGTTGCTGCACGGACGCGTCAAAGGACAGCGACGCATTGAGGCTGACGCGGAGGGGCGTGTCCACACCTGCGTAGGCGGTGGCCGCCAGCGCCGCGCGCAGGTTCATCACCGAGGCGTGCTGCACCATGACGCCCTTGGGCATACCGGTGCTACCCGACGTATAGATGACGTAGGCGAGGTGCTGGGGCCCGCTGAGTCTCGGAGGATTGGACGCGTCCCGTGAACCGCTCACGAGCCCTGCGTCATCCACGCTGAGAACCTCTACCTTGTACCCGGCGAGCTTGTCCGCAACTCGCTGCTGCGTGAGCACGCAGCCGACATTCGAGTCACTCACCATGTAGGCCAGGCGCTGGGCGGGATATGCCGGATCCATGGGGACGTAGGCGCCGCCTGCCTTGAGGATGGCGAGGACACCGACGACCATGTCGACCGAGCGCTCCATGCACAGGCCCACGCGGACCTCGGGCCCTACGCCTCGGGCTCGCAGGGCCCAGGCGAGCTGGTTGGCCTGACGGTTGAGTTCGGCATAGGTGAGCGAGTGCTCATCGTCGAGCACGGCGAGCGCATCGGGAGAAAGGGCTGCACGGTCCTCGAACCACTCGTGCAAGCATCCTTCCCAGGCGACCTCTCCGCGCGTGGCATTCCACGCCTCCAGCAGCGTGTCGCGGTCGGCCGGTGGGAGCAGCGCTGCCTGATCGTAGCGGCCACCTGGTCCCGCGGCCACGGCTTCCAGTGCGCGCAGGTAGTACTGCCCCAACTCCCGCGTCCGCTCCGCTTCGTGCCGAGTGCCTGTGGTGGCGATGGAGACCGATAGCGAAGAGGTGTCGGGATCCTGAGTGAAGGTGACTCCGAGCGGGAGTTCCATCCAGGCGGCGCCGAGCATCTCGTCAACGAAGCGCAGCCCCTTCTGTTGGGACAGCCCTCCCGCGACGTGGAAGTGGATGAAGTTGAAGAGTGTATCGAACAGAGGCTGGCCGCCGCGCTTCTGCTGGAGCCGCGCCATGGGGTAGCGGCGGTGCGGCATCAACTCCTGCTCATGCTTCGCGACCTGTTGAATGAGCTCCAGCCATGTGCCTCCAGGCAGCGTCACCGGGAAAGGCACGCTGTTGAGGAACAGGCCAATCATCCGCTCGCCATCGACGACTTCCGGACGACCATTGGTGACGATGCCGGTGACGACGGAGGTGCTGCCTTCGACGAAGCCCCGGACGCGCAGATGCACGGCCAGTAGCACCGTCTTGAGGGACACGCCCGCCTCATGGGCCACGCGTAGCAAGGCCTGCTGGAGCGGCGCGGGGATGCGCACGTCGTGGGTGTGCAGGACGCGCTCGTCGTCCCGGGACCGGAGCGGGCGCGGACTTGCTGCGTCCACTCCATCCATGCGCCGCAGCCAGAACCGCTCGCTCTCATGGGAGTTCTGGGCTTCGCGCTCCAAGGCCACGAACTGCCGGTAGGTGGCGGCTGGGGACGGCGCGGCGGGGGCTTCAGTGCCCTCCAGCAATTCGAGGTAGCGGCCGAAGAGTTCCGAGAGAAGGGTCGCGGCGCTCCAGCCATCGAGGATGGCGTGGTGGAAGACGATGGTCAGTTGGACGGTGGTTTTCGACCGGCGATGCACGCAGAGCCGCATCAGCGGCGCCTGGTTCCAGGTGAACGGCTGGACGCGTTCCTTTTCCGCCCACGCTTGCAAGTAGGCCGTTTGCTGCGCGGCCTCCAGGTGCTGGAGGTCTTCGAACTTCAGCGGCGGTTCCACTTCACGGTGGACGAACTGGAGGGGCTCTTCGTAGCCGTCCAGGTGGAACGACGTGCGCAGGATGGCGTGACGCGCGAACAGCTCCCGGAAGGCTTGTTGCAGCAGCGGTTCGTTCAGCGCCATCTCCACATGGAAGCTGAACATGTCGTGGTAGATGCCGGCTGAGGCATCCAGCGCGCTCTCGAACAGCATGCCTGACTGGAGCGCGGCCAGCGGGTAGGCGTCTTCCACGTCCTCGGGCAGCCGCTGACGGTCTGCCTCGGACACGAGGCTGAAGGGCGCGAGCTGGAGCGCGGGGGCCACGCTCGTGGCTTTGATGACACCGGCGAGTTCGCGGATGGTCGGGTGCTGGAGCAACTCCAGCGTGGGCAGCTCCAGGCCTTGTTCCCGCAGCTTCGCGATGACCTGGATGCTGCGGATGGAGTCGCCACCCAACTCGAAGAAGCTGTCGTCGATGCCGACCTGACGGAGGCCCAGGACCTCGGCCCAGATATCGGCAAGGGTCTGCTCGGAGGCGTTCCGCGGTGCTTCGAACGGCGTTCCTGTCCGATTCAGGTCCGCGTACGGGGCGGGCAGCGCCTTGCGGTCCACCTTGCCGTTGGGGGACAGCGGCAGGACCTCCAGCGGCATGAACACCGCGGGCAGCATGTATTCGGGCAGCCTCGCCTTGAGGAACGTGCGGATGCCGCCCACGGCATTCGCGGCCTGTTCTTCCGACCGCGCTGCGGCGGTGGGCACGAAGTAGGCCACGAGGCGCTTGTCGCCCGGAGCGTCCTCACGAGCGAGGACGACGGCCTCCTGGACGCCCGGGGCCTGCTGGAGGACGGATTCGATTTCGCCCAGTTCGATGCGGAAGCCGCGCACCTTCACCTGGAAGTCGGAGCGGCCGAGGAACTCCAGGGAGCCGTCGGCCCTCCAGCGGACGCGGTCGCCGGTGCGGTAGAGGCGAGCACCTGGGGCGGAGGAGAAGGGGTGAGGGAGGAACTTCTCAGCCGTCAGCTCCGGTCGGTTCAGGTAGCCCCAGGCGAGGCCGTCGCCACCGACGAAGAGTTCGCCAGGGACGCCGACAGGGACGGGCTCCATGCGCGAGTCGAGGACGAAGGCGGAGGAGTGGCCCAGGGGCCTGCCAATGGGGACGGAGGTGCCGAAGGCCTCACTCGCGCGAAGGGAGTGTGTGGCGGAGAAGGTGGTGTTCTCGGTGGGGCCGTAGCCGTTGACGAGGACGGCGCCGAGGGGAATGCGCTCCAGGTGCTGCCGGACACGCAGAGGAGGCAACACGTCACCGCCAGCGAGCACCTGCCGGACACCGGCCAGGGCGTTGCCCTGGTGAAGGACCATCTGCTCGAAGAGGGCAGCGGTGAGCCAGAGGGTGGAGACGCGGTGGTGAGTCAGCAGCGCGGCGAGTTCATCCAGAGAAGGCGTGTGAGGCGGAGCGAGGACGAGACGAGCGCCGTGAAGCAGGGCGCCCCAGAGCTCCAGGGTGGAAGCGTCGAAGGCGACGGGAGCGAGCTGAAGGAAGACTTCGTCAGGGCCGAAGTGGATGAAGGGATTGGCGAGGACGAGGCGAGCGACTGCGCGGTGGGGGATGCAGACGCCCTTGGGTCGGCCGGTGCTGCCGGAGGTGAACATGACGTAGGCGAGGTCATCACCGCCCATGGCTACGGAAGGAGGCGCGTCATGCGGCAAGGCGGCGATGAGGTCCGCGTCCGTGTCCACACACACGTGCTTGCTGTTGGATTCAGGGAGCTCTTCCGCCAGCGGCTTCGTCGTGACGAGCACGCCGATGCCAGCCTCCTGAAACAGCAAGGAAATGCGCTCAGCGGGATAGTGGTGGTCGATAGGCACGTAGGCGCCGCCGGCCTTGAGGATGGCGAGCAGGCCCATCACCATGTCGGGCGAGCGCTCCAGGCACAGTCCCACGCGGGTGCCTCGGGAAACGCCGTACGTGCGCAGATGATGCGCAAGCTGGTTCGCACGGCGCTCCAGCTCCGCATAGGTGACGATGCGCTCCCCGCTGACGAGCGCCACGGCATCTGGCGTACGAGCCGCCTGCTCGGAGAAGAGCGAGTGAAGCGGCGTCTCACGTGGAAACGCCATGGACTTCGCGTTCCAGTCGACCAGGAGCTGTTGACGCTCCTCGGTGCGTAGCAGGGGCAGCTCGGAGAGTCGCTGGTCGGCGTTCTCCACCACGCTCTCCAGCAGGCGCACGTAGTGGTGCTCCATCCGTTCGACGGTCTTCGCGTCGAACAGGTCCGCGCAGTACTCGATGCGGCCGATGAACCGGTCCGGCCGGTCCTCGCGCAGCTCCATCAGCAGGTCGAACTGGGACGCGCCCAGATCCAACTCCACGTAGCGCGCGAGCAGGCCCGGGATCCGCAGGGCCGGCTGAGGCACGTTCTGGAGGACGAAGACGGCCTCGAAGAACGGATTGCGGCTGGGGTCGCGGGGTGGTTGCAGCTCCTCCACCAGCTTGTCGAAGGGTACGTCCTGGTGTGAGTAGGCATCCAGGCAGACCTGCCGCACCCGGTGCAGGAACGAGCGGAACGTCGGGTCCCCCGACGCATCCGCACGCATCACCAGCATGTTGACGAAGAAGCCAATGAGCGGTTCGAGCTCAGGTGCCCGGCGATTGGCGACAGGCGAGCCCACCGCGAAGTCCAGCTGGCCGCTGTAACGGTGCAGCAGCGTCTGGTAGGCCGCCATCAGCACCATGAAGAGCGTGGCGCCTTCCTTCTGCGCCAACTGCTTGAGCTTCCGTGCCAGCTCTGGCTCGAGCCGGAAGTGGTGCCACCCGCCGCGATACGTCTTCAGCGCCGGTCGGGGATGGTCCGACGGAACGACCAACGCGGGAGGCTGCGGCGTGAGCTGCCGTCGCCAGTAATCGAGCTGACCGGCCAGTTCCCGCGTTTCGAGTTGGTCGCGCTGCCACCGCGCGTAGTCCGGGTACTGGAGTTCCAACTCCGGTAGGGGCGAAGGCAGGCCCTCCTCGAAGGCCTTGTAGAGCGCCATCAACTCCTGGAGGAACACGCCCAGCGACCACTGGTCCGTTACGGAGTGGTGCAGGGTCAACAGCACCAGTGCGTGCTGCGCATCGAGCCGCAGGATGCCGACTCGCAGCAGGGGCCCGGCGGAGAGGTCGAACTCGAAGTTGGCCTCCGCGATGATGCGGCGGCGTACCTCATCTCCCTGCGCCTCCAGGGACAGCGCGGACAGGTCCTCTTCCGGGAGGGTGAGCTCCAGCGAGGGGGCGACCACCTGCACCGGATCTCCGCCGTGGCTCCTCAGCGTCGTGCGCAGGGATTCGTGACGGCGCACCACCTCGTTCACACAACGGGTGAGCAGGGCCCGGTCCAGCCGCCCGAAGAACTCCACGCTCACGTGGACGTTGTAGGCAGCCATGCTGCTGGGATCCAGCTCATGCAGGACCCACAGACGCTGCTGAGGGAACGATGCCGGAGCGGGCTCGTTGCTTTCGCGCCGGACCAGGACGGGCGCCGCCGCGTGAGGCTGCGCCGACTGCTGCTCCTGGAGGAGCAGGTCGAGAAGGGCGCGCTGCGAGGGAGAAAGCTGCTCGAGGGCCCGAGAGATGTCAGTCATCGAAGTCGATATCCAGAAAGTGGGGGATCGGGTGCTCCAGCGGGGGCTGGAGCTTCCGTTCACGCGGCCTTCACGCCGCGGCGTCGAAGCTCTTCGGCGAGCTCCTGCTCGGAGACGCGGGTGACCCGGTCGAGCAGCTCGCGATAGAGGGACTCTTGTTGCCGCGCCTGGAGGTCGGCGATTGCCTTCGCCAGACCCGCCACGGTGGGCGACGTGAAGAGCAGTGCCAGACTCAGGTCCAACTGCAACCGTGAGCGCAGCCGCCCGACGACCTGCGTGGCGAGCAGCGAGTGCCCGCCCAACTCGAAGAAGTGGTCGTGCCGCGCCACCTGTTCGACGCCCAGGATCTCCTGCCACAGGCCCGCGATGACACGCTCCAGCTCGTTGGCGGGAAGCTCTTCGTCTCCGGTGCGGACCTTGCGAGCGACCTTGGGCAGCGCAATCGCTCGCTGGAGCCACGCAGTCAGTCGGCGTGACACGTCACCCGTGGCCACCACCACCGGGCCATCCAGGCCACCCGTGACGACTCGCTGGAAGGCCTCGGTGGCTTCGTCCTCGGTCATGGCATACGGCTCGAGGTCAGGAGCGCGCGCATCGCTAGCGCCGGCTGCTCGCGGCCACGGGTCCCAGGCCACGCTCATCCAAGGCGTTCCTGTGTCCCGGCTGCGGTGGGCCGCGAACGCATCCACGAAGAGGTTGGCCGCCGTCGAAGGCGTGTCGCCGAACGGCGACAGCACAGCCGCCGACGCGGAGAACAGCATCACGAAGTCCAGCGCCCGGCCGCGCAGGACGTCCTCCAGCACGTACGTGCCGCGCACCTTGGCGCGGAAACGGGCCTCCGCGTCCGAGTTCGTCGCGGAGGGCAGGGGCCGCTCGGGCGGAGCCAGGGGGAGGTCCGCGCAGTGCAGCACTCCGTGGAGCGCGCCGAAGCGCTGGTCCACCTCGGCCAGGACTTCCTGCATCCAGTGCGGCTTGGAGACGTCGGCGCTCAGGACGAGCACCTCGGCTCCGTGTGACTCCAATTCACGAACGCGCTGGATGAGCAAGCTGGCGTCGTCGTCCTCACCCTGGGTGGAAACCCAATCGTCCCAGAGACGCCGGGGTGGCAGCGGCGTGCGGCCCACCAGCGCCAGTCGCGCCTGCTTCGTGCGCGCCAGATGGCTGGCCAGCAGCAGGCCCACGCGGCCCAGGCCACCGGTGATGAGGTACACGCCGCGCTCACGCAGTGGCCGTGCGGGGGCGGCCGCCTCCGTCAGCCGCACGGGAGAAAGCTCCTGGGCCCAGCGGCGTGAACCGCGCAAGGCCACCCGGACGTCTCGTGCCTCCGTGGCGAGCTCGGCGACGAGCTGTTCGGCCAGGGCCGCAACGCCTTCTGCGCCAGGGAGGATCACATCGACGCCGCGCGCGGTGATGTGCACGTGTTGCTGCGACAGCACCTGGCAGGGGCCCAACAGGGGCGCCTTCTCCGGCAGCGCCTCCGCTCGGCCGTCCGGGTCGAACAGGTGGTTGGAGATGACCTCCATCCGGAGGGGGCGCGCATCCTTCAGTCCGGCAAGGGCTTGCCCCAGGTGCACCACGCTGTAGTAGCCCAACGCTTGCGCGGCCTGGAACCGCGTCAGCGCGGATTCTCGCTCGCCCTGCGGCGTCAGGCTCCACAGGTGGACGAACACTTCAGGCCGGGGTGTCAGATCCTCCAGCGCGCTCAGCAGCGCGACGTAGTCTCCAGGTGCGCTCGGTGTCACGGTGAAGCGCCGCTCGCCGTCACGGGAGAACGCGGCGCCCGCGTGCACGGTGACGACGTACTGGCCCGCCTCTTCCAACCGGGAGACGAGCCGCGAGGCCAACGGGCCTCCGTCGGTGAACACCACCCAGCACCGGGGCTGGGCGAGCGCGGAGGGCGCCAGCGTGGCCGGGGGCGTGCGCCGCCACGAGGGCAGGTGGAACCAATCCGCGATGTCGGTCAGCTTGCTGGCGCCCGCTGCCTGCGAGGCCAGCAGCGCGGCGGACCGGTCCAGCGGAGCAACCCAATACCGCTGCCCTTCGAAGGGGTACGTGGGAAGGGGGATGCGCCGGACCGTCTCCGTCCCGTGCACGCCGCTCCAGTCCACCTCCACTCCCGCGAGCCACAGCCGTCCCAGCGCATTCAAGAAGACGGCCTCGTCCGGCTGGTCATCCTTGGGATGACGTGCGGAGGAGACGATGGTGCGCGCGGCTGCGGGCTCGCCTTGGAGCCTTGCCACGGCGGTCAGCGACTGCGCGGGACCCACCTCCAGCAGGACGCGCGTCGAGTCCTCCAGCAGCACCTGCATGCCGTCCCAGAAGCGCACCGAGTGGCGCAGGTGGTCCACCCAGTACCGCGGTTGCGTCACCTCGTCCCCCGTGACGGGCTGGCCGGTCCGGCTGGAGATGTAGGGCCGCTCGGGTGGACGGAGTGTCAGACGGGACACGCGCTCGTGGAAGCGCGGCAGGATGCGCTCCAGCATGCGCGAGTGCGCCGCCGCCTCCACGTGCAGTTGGCGGTGCTCCACGCCTCGCGCCGTCAGCTCCGCCATCAATCGCTTCACCGCCGCGAGTGGGCCGGAGACCACGCACTGCGAGGGCGCATTCACCGCCGCGAGGTCCAGCTCCTGGCCCAGTAGTGGCACCACCTCCGCCTCGGGAAGGCTGATGCTCAGCATGGACCCGGCGGGCAGCTCATCCATGAGCTGGCCACGCAGGGCCACCAGGGCCGCCGCATCCTCAACCGACAGCACACCGGCGAGGCACGCCACCGCGTACTCGCCCAGGCTGTGGCCGAGCATCTGCTCCGGCTCCACGCCACATGACATCCACAGCCGCGCCAGGGCGTACTCCGTCAGGAAGATGGCGGGCAGCGCGAGCGCGTTGCGGGAAAGCCCCGGCACCTCCTGGAGGGGTTCCTGGTAGAGCACCGTGCGCAGGTCCACGCCCAGGTGCGGGCGCAGGACGCTGGCGACCTCGTCGGCGGCCTCACGGAAGACGGGCTCCGTGCGGTAGAGGCCCGCGCCCATGCCCAGGTGGTGAGTGCCTCCTCCCGGGAAGAGGAACGCCACGGGGCGGCCTCGCGCCTCTTGCTTCAACGTCACCAGCCGTTCTGGCTCCTCGCCTCGCAACACGCGGATGGCGTGCTCCCGGTCCTTCACCACGGCGATGCGGCGGTGCTGGAACGCCTGCCGACCCACTTGCAGCGTGTAGGCCACGTCCTTCAGCGCCTGCTCAGGGTGCTGTTCCAGGTGGGCGGCCAGCGCCTCCGTCGCGGCATCCAGGGCGGTGCTCGTCTTCGCCGACAACGGCAGCACGTACCAGGGACGGGCGTCCGCGGTGGGGGCGACGGAGGGGGCCTCCTCGAGGATGATGTGCGCGTTGGTGCCACCAATGCCAAAGGCGCTGACGCCGGCTCGGCGAGGGGAGGGGCCCGGCGCCCAGTCCCTCAGGGTGGCGTTGACGAAGAAGGGACTGGTGGCGAAGTCAATCTGCGGATTGGGCTCCTGGAAGTGCAGCGTGGGCGGCAGCTGCTGGTTCTTCAGCGCGAGGACCGTCTTGATGAGGCTGGCGATTCCAGACGCGGCATCCAGGTGGCCGATGTTGGGCTTCACCGAGCCGAGCGCGCAGAAGCCTGTGTCCTGCGTGCTCGTCCGGAAGGCGCGGGTGAGCGCGCGCACCTCGATGGGGTCTCCCAGTTGGGTGCCCGTGCCATGGGCCTCCACATAGGTGATGCTCCGCGCGTCCACCTCCGCGGTCAGCAAGGCATTGCGGATGACGCGTGACTGGCCTTGGACGCTGGGGGCGTTGAAGCTGGCCTTCTGGGCGCCGTCGTTGTTGATGGCCGAGCCACGGATGACGGCGTGGATGGTGTCTCCATCCTCCAGTGCGTCCTCCAGGCGCTTGAGCACCACCAGGCCCGCGCCGTTACCGAAGAGGGTGCCCTGCGCCTGCGCATCAAAGGCGCGGCAGCGTCCGTCTGGCGATGCAACACCACCAAATTGATACAGGTAGCCGGTGCGCTGAGGCGACTGGAGGGCTACACCGCCAGCGAGGGCCATGCGGCATTCGCCCGCGAGGAGCGCCTGGGAAGCCAGGTGCACCGCCACCAGCGAGGTGGAGCAGGCGGTGTGCAGCGAATAGGCCGGACCCTTCAGGTTGAGCCGGTGCGCCACCCGCGTGCTGAGGAAGGCCAGGTCGTTGCCGAGGCCCACCTCGAACGCGCCGAGCATCCCCAGCGCGGCCGGGTTGGAGAAGAGATTGAAGACGTACGTGTTGGTCCGGGCTCCCGCGTAGACGCCGATGTGCTCCCGATAGCGCTCGGGGTCGTAGCCCGCGTCTTCCAGGGCCGCCCAGGCACACTCCAGGAAGACACGCTGCTGCGGATCCATCACCTCGGCTTCCTTGGGGGTGATGCCGAAGAAGGCCGCGTCGAACAGGTCCGCGCTTTCGATGGGGGCCGCGGCGCGCACGTACTGCGGTGACTTGCGCAGCGCCGGGTCCTCCATGACGGAAGGCTCCAGCTCCGACTCCTGGAGGAAGGTGATGGACTCGACGCCATCCCGAAGGTTCCGCCAGTACGCCTCGGCGTTACAGGCCCCGGGAAAGCGGCAGGCCATCCCGATGATTGCAATCTCCAGCCCGTTCCAGTGGGTGTCGCCAGCCATGATTTCTTGAGTCCCCAAGATGTTTTCGGGAGTCGGAGGTCCCGCACGCTCGCGCGCAGCGGTTCCATTCCGGAGCACGCCGAGGGCCCTGGCGCGCGAAACAGCAAGCAACGAAGCAGGCCCCCCAGCGCTTCAAGTAAAGCAGGTTTCAGGATGAAAGTCGCTACAGCAGGAAAAACTTATAAGGCACGCCAAGTTACTTTTTCTTTGTAAATTGACTAGGCTGATATCGCTGGATTACGACTGAGGTTGCCGCGGTAGGCAATGTCATACTGGTACCAGGATGAGCTACCTGGAGTGTAGTTGCCGTTCTCAGAGAGAGCGGGCGAGCACGCGGCAGGCAGGTGCATGTCGGGCATCCGGTGATTGGGATGCTGGCGTCCCCTGACGTGAGTCCGTCCAGTCTTTCAGTTCATCGAAGCGCCGCCGAGTCTCGTCCCAGGGGCGCTCGGAGCAGCAGCTTGAGCGGTTCGAGCTCCATCAGCCGTGCGCAAGGAAGCAGGGGTAGACAAACATGGGTCGTCACACCCGGTATGAGGGGGACGCGAGTCTCGCGGTAGCCATTGTCGGCATGGCCGCCCGCGTGCCCGGTGCCGAAGACGTGGACGCCTTCTGGCGCCTGCTGCGTGAGGGCAGGGAGGCCATTACCTTCTTCACCAACGAAGCGATGAAGGCGTTGGGCGTGGAGCCCGGCTGGCTGGCCAATCCAAACTTCGTTCGTGCAGCCCCTGTCCTGGAGCGGCCGGGGCGCTTCGACGCGGCATTATTCGGATACGCCCCACGTGAGGCGGAGTTGCTGGACCCGCAGCACCGCATCTTCCTGGAGTGTGCCTGGTCGGCGCTGGAGCACGCGGGCTACGCCCCGGGCCGGTTGACGGTCTCCACCGGCGTCTTCGCGGGCTCCAGCTTGAGCACCTATCTGCTGTTCAATCTGCTCTCCCGGGCGGAGTTCCAGCAGGCCGAGGACACGTTCCCGGCCATGGTCGGTAACGACAAAGACTTCCTGGCCACGCGCGTGGCCTATCACTTCAATCTCAAGGGGCCCGCGCTCACCGTGCAGACGGGGTGCTCGACGTCGCTGGTGGCCACGCACCTCGCCTGTCAGTCGCTGCTGGGCTACCAGTGCGACGTGGCGCTGGCGGGCGGCGTGTCCGTGCACATGCCCCAGCGCACGGGCTACCACTTTCAGGACGGCGGCATCACCTCTCCGGACGGGCACTGCCGCGCGTTCGACGCCAAGGGGCAGGGCACGCTCTTCGGCAGCGGCGCGGGCGTGGTGGTGCTCAAGCGCCTGGAAGACGCGCTGAATGATGGAGACACCATCCACGCCGTCATCCGTGGCTCGGCCATCAACAACGACGGCGCCATGAAGGTGGGCTACACCGCCCCCGGGGTCGAGGGACAGTCGGAGGTCATTGCCCGCGCACAGGCCGTGGCGGAGGTGTCCCCGGACTCCATCTCCTACGTGGAGGCGCATGGCACCGCCACGCCGTTGGGTGATCCCGTGGAGGTGCATGCCCTCACGGAGGCCTTCCGAGCGGGGACGGACAAGCGTGGCTTCTGCGGGCTGGGCTCGGTGAAGACCAACGTGGGCCACCTGGACGCGGCGGCGGGCGTCACCGGCCTGCTGAAGACGGTGCTCTCGCTGGAGCATGGCGAGCTGCCTCCCAGCCTTCACTACGAGAAGCCCAACCCACGCATCGACTTCGAGAGCAGCCCCTTCTACGTCAACGCCGCGCTCAAGCCGTGGCCAGAGGGAAACACGCCTCGGCGCGCGGGGGTGAGCTCGTTCGGGATTGGTGGCACCAACGCGCACGTCATCCTGGAGGAGGCGCCTGCCACCCTCCCGGGGGATGCGGCGCGCCCATGGCACCTCCTGGTGCTGTCCGCGAAGACAGCCTCGGCGCTGGAGTCCCAAACGGCCGCGCTGCTGGCGCACTTGCAGGCCCACTCGGAGCAGCAGCTCGCGGACGTGGCCTGGACGCTTCAGGTCGGGCGCAAGCCCATGGAGCTGCGCCGCGTGGTGGTGTGTGAGGACCGGGCGAGCGCCGTGGCGGCGCTGGAGTCCAAGGACCCGCAGCGCATGTTTACCTTGGCCCCAGGTAACAGCACGCCGTCGGCCGTCTTCATGTTCCCCGGCGGAGGCGCGCAATACCCGGACATGGGCCGTGGCCTCTACGCCTCCGAAAAGGTGTTCCGCGAGGCCGTGGACCGCTGCTGTGAGCTGCTGCGGCCCCGGCTGGGCTTTGACTTGCGGCCCGCCATGTACCCGGACGCGGCGAATGCCGCGGATGCCGTGCAGCGCCTCAAGCGCACCTCGCTGGCGCTGCCTGCGCTCTTCACCGTGGAATACGCGCTGGCGCAGTTGTGGCAATCCTGGGGCGTGAAGCCCGAGGCGCTCATCGGCCACAGCCTGGGCGAGTACGCCGCGGCCTGCCTCGCGGGGGTCTTCTCCTTGGAGGACGCACTGGCGCTGGTGGTGCTGCGCGGCAAGCTCTTCGAAGAACTGCCCGGTGGCGGCATGCTCAGCGTCCCGCTGCCCGAGGCGGAGCTTCGCCCGTTGCTGGGGGATTCGCTGTCCATTGCCGCGATGAACGGACCCGCGCAGTGCGCGGTCGCCGGGACGGTGGAGGCCGTCGAGGCGCTGGCCGCCGAGCTGACCCGGCGCGAGGTGGAGTTCCGTCACATCCCCATCGACGTGGCGGCGCACTCGCACCTGGTGGAGCCCATCCTCGCGCGCTTCGAGTCCTTCGTGGGGACCCTGACGCGCAATGCGCCCACGTTGCCCATTGTCTCCAACGTCACCGGCACGTGGATGACGCCCGAGGAAGCGGTGGACCCGGCTTACTGGACGCGGCATCTGCGGCAGACAGTGCGCTTTGGTGACGGCATCCGCACGCTGGCTGCGCAGCCTGGGCGCGTCTACCTGGAGGTCGGTCCAGGCCGCACGCTGGGGACACTGGCGCGCCTGCAGCTCAATGGGCCCAAGGCCCCCTCGGTCCTCTCCTCGCTGCGTCACCCTCAGGACCCGGTGCCGGATGACGCGTTTCTCACCACCACCGTCGGCCGGCTCTGGGCGGCGGGCATGGAGGTGAATTGGAGCGCGGTACATGGCGGTGCTCGGCGTCTGCGTGTGCCGCTCCCGACCTATCCCTTCGAGGGCCAGGACTACTGGCTGGCGCCGGAGGTGTCCTCCTCGCGTCGCAGGGGTGTCGCGCGCAAGAGCGCGGACCTGGCCGGCTGGTTCTATCTGCCCTCGTGGCAGCGTGCGCCGTTGATGCCCAAGGCAGGGCCCGTGACGCCGCGCGGATGGGTCGTCTACCAGGATGCGGGGGGCCTAGGGGCGGCCCTGGCGGAGCGGTTGGAGCGCCTGGGCCACGGTGTCATTCGCGTGACGTCCGGCCCCGGTTTCCGTCAGGTGACCGAGCACGAGTTCACCGTGGATGGGCGAGCGCGTGAGGACCACGCCCAGTTGCTGCATGCGTTGAAGGCTCGGAGCTTCAACGTGGAGCGCGTGGTGTACCTCTGGAGCCTCGATGTGTCCGGGGCGGACTTCGACGAGGCCCAGGCGCGCGGTTTCTTTGGCGTGCTGCGGCTTGCGCAGGCCCTGTCGGGTGCGGAGCTGCCCGGGCCCGTGGAGTTGACGGTGGTGGGGCGCGAAGCGCTGGAGGTGGAGAGCGCCGACGCGGTGGCTCCCGAGCGCGCCACGCTGCCGGCGCTGTGCAAGGTGATTCCGCAGGAACTGGACACCGTGGCGTGCCGCTACGTGGACGTCCGCACGCCATCGGTGGACGCATTGGTGCGGGAGGTGACGTCGGATGCCTCGGAGCCAGTGGTGGCCTGGCGCGGCCCTCATCGGCAGGTGCAGGCGTACGAGCCGCTGCGCATCGAAGCCGACACGCCGGCGTCCTGGCCCCTCAAGCAGCGCGGCGTCTACGTCATCACGGGCGGCCTGGGCGGCGTGGGCCTGCGGATGGCGGATTATCTGGCGCGCACCAGGCAGGCGCGGCTGGTCCTGGTGGGGCGCTCCGGCGTGGAGCAGGACGCGGATGGCCGCCGTCAACGTGCGGTGCGAGCGCTGGAGGCCGCGGGAGCGGAGGTGCTGGTGGCTCGTGCGGATGTGGCGGATGAGGCGCAGTTGCGCGCGGTCCTGGCGGACGTGGATTCTCGCTTTGGCGCGCTGGATGGCGTCATCCACGCCGCGGGGCTCGCGGGCGACGGCGCGGTGTCGTTGCTCGGAACCATGGAGCCGACGACGTGCGCGCCGCACTTCCGGGCGAAGGTGCATGGCACATATGCGCTGGACCGGGCGTTGGCGGGCCGCACGTTGGATTTCGTGCTGCTGGTGTCCTCCAACGCCACGGTGCTGGGCGGCCTGGGATTGGGGGCGTACGCGGCGGCCAATGCCTTCCTGGATGCATTCGCGGCGGCGCGCTCGCGGACCGGGGGCATGCGGTGGCTGAGCACCAACTGGGACGGGTGGCCCGTGGATGCCGCCGAGGGCGCGAAGGCGGTCCAGACCAGCATCGACCAGTTCGCCATGACGCCCGACGAGGCGGTGGAGGCCTTTCGCCGGGTGGTGGAGGCGCCGCTGGAAGGGCAGGTGTTGGTGTCCACGGGCAACCTGGACGCGCGCGTGGCGCAGTGGGTACGGCGCGAGGGTGCGGGCGCGAAGAAGGACGCGGGGGGCACGTTGCACTCACGTCCCGCGCTGGGCACTGAGTATGTGGCACCCACCGATGAGGTGGAGCGCGCGCTCGTGCGTGTGTGGCAGGAGCAACTGGGACTGGAGCAGTTGGGCATTCACGACAACTTCTTCGACCTGGGAGGGAATTCACTCCTGTGGCTGAAGATCGTCGGGCGGATGAAGCGGGAGCTCGGGCGGGACGTGCCCCTCACCAGCGTCTTCGAGGCCCCCACCGTGGCCACCCTGGCGAAGAAGCTGGGACAGGGACCGGCTCCAGCGGAGACCACCGCCTTCGAGTCCAGCCAGAGCCGTGGGGCTCAGCGCAGAGAGCGGCGCAGCCGTCGCGAGTAGGGCGCGTGCACGCATTGAAGCCCCTTCGACCTACGAGAACCTGGAGACGACACCTTGGACAGCAAGCTCCCTGAGGAGTTCGACGACGCCGACGTCGCCATCATCGGCATGGCCGGGCGCTTTCCCGGCGCTCGGGACGTGGACACGCTCTGGGCCAATCTCCGCGAGGGAGTGGAGTCCATCCGCTTCTTCTCCAAGGAGGAGGCCCGCGCGGCCGGTGTGCCGGAGGAGCGGCTGGAGGCCCCGTCCTTCGTGCGAGCCGCGGCCATCCTTCCAGAGCCGGAGTCGTTCGACGCGGCCTTCTTCGAGATGCCGCCACGCGAGGCGGAAATCACAGACCCCCAGCACCGTGTCTTCCTGGAGGCGTCCTGGGAGGCGCTCGAGCACGCTGGCTACTCACCGCGTGACTACGTCGGCGCCATCTCCGTGTTCGGCGGTGCCACGCTCAACACGTACCTGTTGATGAACCTGGCGCGGAACCCGCGCGTGCTGGAGTCCTTCGAGCCGGTGCAGGTGAACATCGGCAACGGGGGCGACTTCCTGGCCACCCGCGTCTCGTACAAGCTCAACCTGAGGGGTGCCAGTCACACCGTGCAGAGCGCGTGCTCCACCTCGTTGGTGGCGGTGCACCAGGCTTGCCAGAGCCTGCTCAATGGCGAGTGCGACATGGCGCTCGCGGGCGGTGCGTCCGTCAACGTGGGGTTCTTCAACGGGTACCGGCACGCGGAGGGCGGCATGGCCTCTCCGGATGGCCACTGCCGGCCTTTCGATGCGAAGGCACAGGGCACGCTCTTCGGCAGCGGCGTGGGCGTGGTGCTGCTGAAGAAGCTGCGAGCCGCAGTGCGGGACGGTGACACCATCCACGCCGTCATCAAGGGCACGGCCACCAACAATGACGGCGCGCTGAAGGCCGGCTTCACCGCGCCCAGCGTGGATGGTCAGGCTCAGGTGGTGGCGGAGGCGCTCGCGGCGTCGGCACTGGAGGCGGATGACATCAGCTACGTGGAGGCCCATGGTACCGCCACGCCGCTGGGCGACCCCATCGAGGTGCAGGCGCTCACCAAGGCCTTCCGTGCCACCACCCAGCGGCGGCGCTTCTGCGCGCTGGGCTCGGTGAAGGGCAACCTGGGCCACCTGGACGCGGCGGCGGGAGTCACCGGCCTGCTGAAGACGGTGATGGCGCTGAAGCACGGCGAGCTGCCGCCCAGCCTTCACTACGAGCGGCCCAACCCAGCCATCGACTTCGACAGCAGCCCGTTCTACGTCAACGCCACGCTCAAGCCCTGGCCCGCGGGAGACTCGCCGCGGCGCGCGGGCGTGAGCTCCTTCGGCGTGGGTGGCACCAACGCGCACGTGGTGCTGGAGGAGGCTCCCCGGTTGCCCGCGAGCGCACCCTCGCGACGTGCATGGCACCTGTTGCCGCTGTCGGCCCGGACGCCCTCGGCGTTGGAGTCGGTCACGACGCGGCTGGTCGAGTCATTGAAGAACCAAGGGGGTGTGAATCTGGCGGACGTGGCCTGGACGCTCCAGGCCGGACGCCAACGCTTTCTGCACCGTCGCTTCGTGTTGGCTCGCAGCGCGGAGGATGCAGTCGGCGCGCTGTCGCAGCCTCAAAGCCCTCGCGTGTTCACGGAGGCGCAAGACGCGGTGGAGCGGTCCGTGGCGTTCCTCTTCCCGGGCCAGGGCTCGCAGCACGTGGACATGGGGCGAGCGCTTTACGAGGCAGAGCCCGTCTTCCGCGCCGAGGTGGACCGCTGCGCGGAGTTGCTGAAGCCCCACTTGGACGGACTGGACCTGAGGACGGTGCTGTACCCTCAGCCCGAGGCCGCCGAGGTCAGCGGGACGAAGCTGGCGCAGACGGCGCTCACGCAGCCCGCGCTCTTCACGCTGGAGTACGCTACCGCGCGCCTGTGGATGTCCTGGGGCGTGATGCCGCAGGCGATGCTGGGACACAGCATCGGCGAATACGTGGCGGCATGCCTCGCGGGTGTCTTCTCGCTGGAGCATGCGCTGAGACTGGTGGCCGCGCGTGGCCGGCTCATGCAGGGACTTCCTTCCGGTGCGATGCTGGCGGTGCCCCTGTCCGAGGACGAGGTTCAGCCGTACCTGCGCGCAGGCGGGGCCGAGCTCAGTCTGGCGGCCCTCAATGGCCCCATGCAGTGCGTGCTGTCGGGGACGCACCCCGCGGTCGAAGCGGTGCGGAAGCAGCTCCAGGAGGCGGGGATTCAGTGCCAGCCGCTGGTGACGTCGCATGCCTTCCACTCGGCGATGATGGACTCCATCCTCGACGCGTTCGCCGCGCAGGTGGCCACGGTACCGCTGGCGGCGCCCACGCTTCCATTCGTCTCCAACGTCACCGGTACCTGGGTGACGGCTGAGCAGGCGACGAGCCCTCGTTACTGGGCCGAGCACCTGCGTGGGACGGTGCGCTTCGCGGACGGCTTGCACGCGCTCCTCACCGATACCAGGCGCGTGTTGCTGGAGGCAGGCCCGGGCCAGGTGTTGGGGAAGCTGGCGAAGCGTCACCCCGCCTTCACGACATCACACTCGGTGCTGGCTTCCATGCCTCCGCCCAAGGACGACAGGGCCACCGCCGGCATGGCGCCGCTGGCCTATGAGACGCTCGGCCGGCTGTGGCAAGCGGGCGTCCGCGTGGACTGGAAGGGGTTCCATGGCGCGGAGGTTCGCTACCGGGTGCCGCTCCCCACCTATCCCTTCGAGCGCCAGCGCTTCTGGATCGAACCCGCCGCCGTCGAGACCGCGCCTCGGGTCACGATTGCATCCCAGCCCGTGACGGCGGCGGAGGACGCCACGCCTCAGGCATCGCAGGCGGAACAGGGGGGCGAAGCTGTCAGTGCTCGCCCGTGCCAGCCGCGCCCGCAGCTTCGCAGCGCGTATGTCATGCCGGGCACGCCACTCCAGCGGTCGCTGGTGGAGCTGTGGCAGGAGATGCTGGGCATGGCGCCCATCGGCATCCAGGACAACTTCTTCGAACTCGGCGGCGACTCGCTCATCGCCGTGCAGCTCAGTGGCCGCATCAAGAAGCAGTTGGGCTTGGACCTGCCTGCGTCGAGCCTCTACGAAGGCGTCACCGTGGAGGCCCTGGCGGCGTTGTTGAAGCCAGCGGAAGCGGAGGGGCAGGAGCGCCGTGAAGCGGCGCCAGCGGCAGATGCTTCGCTCCAGCGTCGCAAGCAGACCCTGGCGCGGCAGCGCAACCTTCGTCGCTTCGACGACGATGATGATGCGTGACCGCTCCACCACTTGCTGTGATGGACGGCTCGCATGAAGGGGCCGTCCCTCGTGGGCATCGTTTGGGGCGGGGGTGATGCGGAGGTCCCCACCTCGAAGTTTCAGGGTGCCTTGCGAATGCGAGCGTTCTGGGTGCCGCTCGCGGCCATGGCCATTGCCACGCGGGAGTAGGCAGACACGTAAGGCTGAAGCACCGTGCGTGACCAGCGCCCCGGAATCCACAGGTAGCTGTACAGCCCGTGCCTGCGTGCGCCACGGCGCCGCTTCGTCTCGTACCCGCTGGCGCCCAGCCAGAGTTTCTTGACGCCGAGCTCATAGGCCCGGCGCAGGGGCTCGTAGAAGGCGAGGTTGAAGTACAGCGGCGTCTCGGATGCCCCGGCCTCGGCGCGGCCGACCCGGTAGAACCACATCTCATCGTTCTTGTGGAGCAGCAGGGAGAAGCCGATGGGGTCGCCGTTCTGATAGGCGACCACGGCCTCGGCTTCGGGCGAGACGTGCTGGTCGAGCGCTGCCCAGAACGCGGAAGGATGGCGGAGGTGCTCGTTGCCGTACTTGGAGTAGGTCACCTCGTAGAACCGCTCCAGTTGCTCCGCCATCTCGCCCATCCGGGAGACGCGCTCGAAGCGAACGCCCGCATCCCGAGCGTGAGCCATTTCCTTCTTGAGCACTCGCCGGACGTCGCTCTTGAACTGCCCCAGGTACGCGTCGAAGTTGTCCCCCGGGACATCCATGATGTTGTCGTCGTAGATGAAGATTTCCTGGAACGCCGCCGAGGTGAGCGCCTCTCTCAGCGTCGTGTCATCCCGTTCCACGCCGTAGAAGTAGAGCGGCAGCCGCTCGCTGGTGGCGAGCTCCCGGAGCCCTTGGAGGATGAGCTCCCGCGCCTGCTTCGCGACGTCCACGGACTGCGCGGAACAGTGGATGCTGCTCCGCATGCTGAGCGGGCTGGTGACGAAGACGCCGCCATCGAAGCCTGCTCCCGTGCGCCAGGCCACGTTGCGGTAGAGGTCCGCCGCAGCGATGGCTGCCCGGCTCCAGGCCGGCCCGTTGGCGAAGCCTTTCTTCCAACTGGTGAAGAGGAAATGCTCCAGCGAGTAGGGCGTGTAGATGGTCTTGCTGCGGGTGATGAAACACGGGCACAGCGCGACGGGAGTGCCCTGCTGATACGCAATGGCATATCGCAGGGACAGCTCCCCCCGGGCCATGGCGGACAGGTCGACCGCGTCCAGCATGCGGAACCAGCGCCGGCCGAAGAAGACGCTCGACTCGGAGGTGAGGGCATCCAGCTCCGCGTCGCTCAGGTGGCTGACGGAGTCGTGGAATTTCAGGGTAAGCGTCATGGCCGGGGGGCTCCGTCGGGCGCGGATCCGCTCAGCCGTTGAGGAGCTGGACGGCGGGGTGCCGCTTGGGGCTGGCGAGGTGCCGCGCGAGGTTGGGGCGCTGCTTCATGCGCTCGAAGAACCCGAACAGCCCAGGGTAGGTGCTCTCCAGAAGATCCTGGAGGCCGTTGTCCACGAGCAGCTCCAGGAAGCCGAAGACGCTGGTGTCCGCCACCGTCACGGAGGGACCGACGAAGAAGCCATCACCACTGCCGTTGCTCTTCAGCAGCCGCTCGAAGTGCCCGAGCCACTGCGGCAGTTCCTCGCCCAGGATGATGGGGAGCTGCTCGGAGAGCTGTTCCGGGGTGAGCGAGGTCAGGCTGCGCGCGCGCGCCGTCACTTCCTCGACGCCGTCGATGATCATGTCGCAGGCGGCGGTCTCCCGCGCATCCTTCCCATAGAGGCCGCGGGTGCGCGCGACGTGACGCAAGATGGCCAGGCTCTGCACCACGCGGAAGCCGTCGGGCTCCTCCCATAGCGGCACCTTGTCGAAGGCCAGCATGCCAGCCGCCTTCATGGCCTCGAAGGCCGGTGTCTTCACCTTGGCCTGTACGTCATACGTGCCCAGGTCGATGTCCTCGTACTCCGTTCCGGACTCGGCGAGCAGCAGGCGGATCTTCTCAGCGACGCCTCGACCCGTGAAATACGACAGGCGCGGCAATGATGATTGAGCGTTCATACAGGGTTCGTGGTTGGAAGGGAGAGGCTCTATACTAGAGTAAACGTATTATTCGGAAGGGGCAGACTTCCTTGACTGGTGTATCCGAGCCTCTGGATTCCGCGAAGCCCGACGCACCCGCGCTTGTCTCCCTTGCTCCAGGAATGGCCCTGTGGCCGTGGGCCGCGCTGCGTGGCGCCGGCTTTCCCACTCAGGATGCGCTCCGGCTCGCGGCTCCGACAGCGGCCTCCGCCGCCGATACATGGCTCGCGTCAGGGGTTGAGACACCCGGTGACGCACTGCGCACCGCGTTTGACTCGGACTTGCTGAGTATCAGCGCGGCACTGCGCTCGCTGGCGGGGGAGTCCCACCTGAGCGAGGCCCTCCTGTGGCAGAACCGCCACGCCTACAAGACGGGCGTGGAGCCGCTGGCGGCCCTTCCCGCCACCGCTCGGAACAGCAAGGCCCGGCAGCGTGAGCGGCTGGTGGCCTCCTACGTCCAGCGCTACAGCACCAAGAACGACACCATCGGCTTCTTTGGTCCCGTGGGTTGGGCCCGGCTCACGCCGTCGAAGGAAGGGCTGCGCTGGACGCCCGGACCGCGGCTCGTCTCCCGGCGCGCGGTCTATTTCGAGACATGGTGCCTGGATGCGCTCAGCGCCGCCCTGGCGCGCGACGCGTCCCTGCGTCACTGGGCACCGCCTCGGCTGTTGCCATACTTCCGGCTGGAGGGGCACGTGCTTCACGGCCCCATGCCGACGCCGGTGGAGTTGAGCCCGGAGCAGGCGCTGCTGTTGTCTCGGTGTGATGGCTCGGCCAGCGCCGTGAGCATCGCGCGGGAGCTCACGGCCGGTGATTCGCCTGCCTTCGCATCGCAGGATGAAATCTTCACGGCGCTCGAACAGGCGGTGGGTTTCGGTGTCCTGGTCTGGGGCTGGGAGGTGCCGCTCGTCATCCGGCCTGAGGTGGTGCTGCGCGGTGCGTTGATGGCCATCGAGGATGCAGACGCGCGGGCCCGTGCGCTGGCGCCGCTGGAGCGTCTGGAGCGCGCGCGGGCCGCTGTCGAAGCCGCGGCGGGGACGCCCACGGCCCTGGATGCCGCGGTCGCGGAGCTGGAGGCGGTGTTCCAGGAGGTGACGGGGGCGCCGCCGACGCGCGCGGCGGGCCAGACGTATGCCTCGCGGACGCTCATCTACGAGGACTGTGCGCGGGACGGCGCGTTGGCGCTGGGCGCTCCGGTGATTGGCCGGCTCGGAGCCGTGCTGGAGCTGGTGCTGACCGGAGCGCGGTGGCTGGTGGGGGAGGTGACACGGGGGACGCGCGCGGGCCTGGATGCGCTCTTCGACCGGTTGTCCGAAGGCGGCGCACCTGTGTCGCTCACCGCGCTCCAGCTCGCCTTCGTACAGGGACTCAAGGACCCGGCCACTGAAGCGGAGCTGATGCCCGTGGCCAAGGCCGTCGCCGAGCATCGCCGGCGCTGGCGTGAGCTCTTTGCCCTGCAGCCGGAGGTCCGACGCCAGACGCGCACCGTTGATTCGCTCCGGCCCCGCGTGCTCGAGGTCTTCGGCGAGGTGGGCCCTGCGTGGCGGAGCCGCTGGCACGCCTCACCGGACGTGATGATTGACGCGGCCAGCGAGGAGGCTGTTCGCGCCGGGGACTACCAGTTGGTGCTGGGCGAACTGCATTTGTGCAACAGCATCTCCTCACTCTTCGTGGAACAGCACCCAGCGCCCGAGGAGCTCTTCGCGCTCGCGGAGCGGTGTGCCACCGGGGCCGACGTGGTGCCCGTGTTCCCGAAGTCCGAGTGGAGCCAGCGGACGCTGCCGTGCCTCTTCCCGCGAGACAGCCTCTACTACCTCTCCGGGCAGGAGCCGCCGCCCCAGCCGGGCGCTCGCGCGCTCCGCGTGGGGGACATGGTGGTGGAGCGGCGTGACGGCACGCTGGAGGTCCTCGACCGCGTGAGCGGGCGCCGGTTCGGCCTGATGGAGTTCATGGCCGTGTTCTTGGAGCAGCGCTGCGCCAGCATCTTCGACCTGGCGCTGGCCGATGACTACTCGCCTCGGGTCACGGTGGATGGCGTGGTCGTCGCCCGTGAGCGCTGGAGCGCGCCTGCTGCCGAGCTGGGCTTCGCCGGACTCACGGACCCTATGGCGCAATGGCTGGAGGCCCGGCGTTGGCAGCAGGGACTGGGCATTCCGCGCTTCGCGTTCTTCAAGGTGGCGACGGAGCGCAAGCCGTGCTTCGTGGACTTCGACAGCCCCTTGCTGGTGGAGATGATGGCGAAGCTGGTGCGGCGCACGGCGGAGGAGTCGCCGGCTTCACGCGTCCAGTTCTCGGAGATGCTGCCGGACCCCGAACACCTCTGGCTCACCGACGCGGCTCAGCGCCGCTACACGAGCGAGCTGCGGCTGGTCTGCGAGATGTCTTGAGCAGCCCGCGGCCTTTCAACGGTTTCACCCCTGTTCATGAAGGAGCCGTACGCCCATGAGCGTGCCCGAGCCGATTTCCGGCGGACAATTTCCTCCAGAAGTCAAAGCGCTGCACGGCCAGCTTTCCCCTGCCGCCGCTGCATTCCTGGAGTTCACAGAGCGCGTCCCCGAGGCCCTTTCGCGCCACAATTTCAAGCCGCACGAGGCATCGCCGTTCATCACCTATGCGCTGCATGCGTGGCCCACCTTCGTGGAGGGCCCGGTCGCACGACAGATGCGGGAAGTCGCCCCGGCGCTCTGCCGGCTCATCAAGCGGGCCCCCCGGCGCCTGCTGGGGGCCACGGATCGCGCGGCGGCGTTCTACGGGTTGCCGCATGAGCGGGCGCACGCGGCGCTCGATGCCCTGGCGCGGACGGATGACGCCCGCGGAGCCATTGGCCGGGGTGACTTCATCCATGACGGCACGGCCTTCAAGTGCGTGGAGTTCAACCTGACCGCGGGTGTCGGGGGCTGGGAGACGGCCATCCACGTCCAACAGGTGCTGGCGCAGCCCGCGATGCAGCGCTTCGCCATGGAGCAGCGGCTGCGCGTCCGTCAGCCGCGGACGCTGCGCGACTTCTTCTCCAACGTTGTCGACACCGTGCGGCGCGACCTCGACTGGGAAGGGGAGTGCAACATCGGCATCCTCTTCTCCCCGAGCACCATGCCGGAAGCAGGCCCGGCGGAGCAGGTGAGCCGGTTCTTCACCGCCCAGCTCCAGGAGCTGCTTCAGCCCGAGGGCGCGCGCGGCGAGGTTCTCCTGGCCGCCTATGGTTCGGTGGAGTCAGAGGCCGGCGCCCACCTCACGCTTCGGGGCAAGCGGCTGCACGCCGTTGTGGAGTACGACGCGCGAGACAGGCAGGCGATGGCGGGAGCGACCTACGTCGCGCAGGCCCAGGCCGCGTTCGATGCCCGGACGGTCAGCCTCCTCAACGGCCCGGCGCAGGATGTGCTCGACGACAAGCGCAACCTCGCGCTGCTCTGGGAGCACGTGACGTCGCCCGCGCTGTCCGAGGCGGAACAGGAGTTGGTGCGCCGGAACGTGCCCTGGTCATGCCGGGTGGAACGGACGCACGTCGAGCGGGACGGGGCGCGATATCTGATTCCGGAGCTGCTGGCCTCGCAACGCGAGTCCCTGGTCCTCAAGCCGGGCCGGGACTACGGCGGCGAGTCCGTTCTGGTGGGTGGGACGACCTCCGCCGCTGAGTGGGACACGGCCGTGCGCAAGGCGCTCGACGTGGGCGGCTGGGTGGTGCAGGAGCGCGTGCAACCGATGCCCCTCCACGCGCTGGGACCGGAAGGCACGGTGGTGCCCCACATCGCCGTCTGGGGGCTCTTCGTGCTCGGAGAGACCTACGGCGGGCACTTCCTCCGCATGTGCCCCATGCGGCGGGGCACCGGCGTGGTGAACGTCGCGCAGGGCGCCATCGTGGGCGCCCTCATCGAACTGGAGTGAGACCGCAGGGCCGCGTTACTGCTCGCGATACTCGCGGCCCAGCTTCTGCTGCTTGCGGATGCGGCCCACCGCGCTCAGGGCGATGGAGGGGATGAGCTTCGGGCCCAGCCTGGCCAGCATCGACCAGGTCCACCACCAGTAGTTGGTGGCGATGGCGTCCTCCACCGTGTACACGCGGTGCCACCAGCCGTAGGGCAGGTAGAGAATCTCCCCGGCCTCCAGGACGAAGTCGTAGTCCGGGACGAGGCCGCCGGGGAGCTGGTCTGCCTTGCCGCCGTGAGGCGTCAGGTCGTGGGCGCTCACGACGGACCACGGGTGGCTGAGCTTCGCCGGGCTCAGCTCCGCGTCTCGCTTGGGCGAATACAACTGCCACTGCTTGCGGCCCACCATGACGGCGTGCAGGTTGTGGGCGCGGTCCAGGTGGAGCTGGGTGAAGGTGCCGCGCGGGCCCATGAAGAAGAGCTGCTCGGTGAGCTTGCGCTGGACGGCGTAGTCGTCGAAGCGGACGTCCTTGTGCAGCTCCGGCAGGGTGCGGAACAGGTCATTGCCGATGAGGTAGCCCGGCGTCTCGCCGCCCTTCGCCTTCAGCGTGTCGACGTACTCCTGCATGCTCATCTTCCGCACGCGGCCCACGCGCTCCACGCCGCCCGTGTCCTTGGCGTTGTATTGCAGCCACTCCACGGGGACGCTCACGTCGCGGTACTTCGTGGCGAAGTAGTCGAAGGTCCACCGCTCGGCCGCAGGCCAGCCCTTCATGGCGTCGGTGAGGATGACGGGTTTGTTGTTGGCTTCGATGCGCTCGTAGAAGGCCCGGCGGTTGTCGAGCGGCATGCGCTCAGGAACCAGGGGTTCTGCGCCCTTCTGGGCGGTGGCGGTGCTCATGGCAGCTCTCCCGGGTGGTGCGTCAGGCCGCGCTCTCGCTCTGGCCCTGAGCCTTCTGCAGGCGCTCGAAGTTGTTGTCGATGCCGTGGCGCACGTCCGCCAGCATGTGGATTTCGAACTCCTGGAACGCGAAGGAAGGCCAGGCGCGCAGCAGCGTCAGCAGCGACTCATGCGAGTCGGCGTTGAGGATACAGAGCCCCATCTTCGGGAGTACGTAGTAGGCACAGTCGAAGGTGCCGTCCTGGAGGCGAGCGCCCACCCAGTCACGGACAGCGCGGTTGAGGGCGATGGGGTCCTGGGGCTGGGGGCCCGAGGTGCGATCCTTGACGTAGACGAGGTACTTCATCGGGAAGGCTCCTTTGAAAATGGGGTCAGCGAGTCGATGCGGGCCGCAGCCTGGTGAGGCTCCGGCGGATGTTCTGCAGCAGGCCGCGCGGCGTCTGTCGCAGGAAGAAGTGGTCCCCCAGGAACGTCTGGGTGGCGAACGGACCGGAGGTGAGCTGGCGCCACGCCTCCGTCGCGTCATCGGGTACGTAGTCGTCGAAGCCGCGGAAGGCGGAGAGCGGGCACGCCAGGACGGGGCCCGGCTTCCACGAGTAGCCCTCGCACACGGCGGTGTCCGCCAGCATGGTGGCGCGCATCAAAGTCAGCAGCTCTTCCGCCATCTCGCCCGACACGGCGCGTGACTCACCCAGGCGCCGGGCCTCGGACGCGTCGATGTCATGGGTGGCCGTGGCCGGGGTGTGGGCATGGAGCGTGTGCGGCGCCCGGTAGCTGGCGACGAAGAGGTGCAGGGGCGCCTGCAGCCCGCGCTCGCGCAGGGCCCGCGTCAGCTCGTATGCGAGCAGCGCGCCCATGCTGTGTCCAAAGAGGGCGTAGGGCTTGTCCGTGTGCTTCGCCAGCACGTCGACCAGGGGCGCGATGACGTCCGGCAGCGCGCGCAGGGGCGGCTCGCGCAGCCGGTTCTCCCGGCCGGGGAGCTGCACCGGGCACACCTCGATGTCTTGCCCCAGCTCCGCCTGCCAGGTGCGGAACAGGGAGGCGCTGCCACCCGCGTGAGGCAGGCAGAACAGCCGCACCCAGGACGCCGGTGCGGGGACGTGGAAGGCCAACCAATCCGTCATGACCGCACCTCGCGTCCCTGTCCGCCAACGAGCTTCTGGTACACGGCGAGGTTGGCGGCCACCATGCGCGGCAGGCTGAACAGCTCCACCACGCGTTGCTGGCCAGCGAGCCCCATGCGCCGCGCCTGCTCACGGTCTTCCAGCAGGTTGAGCTGCGCGGCGGCGAGCGACTCGACGTCCACTTCGCGCGGACCTCCCGGTGCGCCGGGGAGCACGGAGACCAGCAGGCCCGTCTTCTCGTGTTCGACGATTTCCGACGGGCCTCCGGAGCGCGTCGCCACCAGCGGCAGACCGGAGGCCATGGCCTCGATGGCCGTGTAGCCAAAGGGCTCATAGAGCGAAGGCACCAGCGCCAGATCCGCGATTCGATGGAGCAGCCCGAGCTGCTGGCGTGGCAGCTTGCCCAGCAGCTTGATGCGGTGGCGCAGGTGCGCGTAGCGCTGGGTCAGCGTCTGCACCATCTGCGTGGACTCACGCGAGTCGGTGCCACCGGCCAGGAGGAAGCGCACGTTGGGGCGCCGTTCGAGCACGCGCTCGGCGGCGGCGAAGATGGCGCTGATGCCCTTCATGGGATGGAGCCGGCCCGTGTAGAGGACGACCGGGTCATCCGGCGTGGCCACCGTGGCGCGCAGCCGGGCGTAGTCCTCCGGCGCGTGCGAGGGCTGGAGGAAGGGGCCCGCGTCCATGCCGCAGTGGATGGTGTGCAGCAGCGACGCCGGCATCCCATAGGTCTCCCGGATGAGCTCGCTCATGGAGTCGCTCACCGAGATGACGTTCGTCGACCCGTCGTAGAAGCTGCGCTCCTCCTCGAGAATCTCCGGGTCGGGCGTCTGTCCCCACCATCGCTCGGCGGGCTCGGAGATGTAGTGGCTGGTTCCCAGTACCGGCACACCGGCCTCGTGGGCCAGCGCTCGCGCGGCGCGGTGGGTGTGCCACTGGTGGAAGTGGATGAGGTCTGGCTTCTCCTCGTGGATGAGCTCGCGGCCTCGGTGAATCAGGTCGTCGTTGAAGACGCGGATGCCGCCCACCAGGGAAAGCTTTCCCGCCTGGGAGAGGCTGCCGCGGCTGGGCGGCATCATGTGCACGGTGAGGTTGGGCTCGCGGAGCACGGCGGGCTCGCCGGGCGTGTACGCCAGGACGGTGACCTTGCACCCGCCGCGAGCCAGCCCGCGGGCCAGCTCGTAGACATAGGTGCCCACACCGCCGGCCACGTTCGGCGTGTACTCCATGGCCAGGAGGAGCGCCTTCAGGGGTGGGGAGATAGGAGGTGCCATTGGGCTGTCTCTCAAAAGGGGTGTGGGCGCGCGGCTAACGGCTGGCCGCGCCCTCCTTGGCGGTGAGCTCGGCCAGGATTCGCAGCAGGGCCTCCACCTCCGGATCGTCGTGGCCGGGGCTCTTGCGCTGCTCCGCCACCAGGGCCGCCAGTCGAGCCACCGTCGGCGCCTCGAACAGCGATTGCAACGGCACCGTGAAGCCGAAGGTGTCCCGCAGCCGTCCCACCACCGTGGTGGCCAGCAGTGAGTGTCCGCCGAGCGCGAAGAAGTCGTCGTGGACGCCCACCGGGCGCACGCCCAAGACGTCCTCCCAGATGCGCGCCACCACCTGCTGGTCCTCGGTGTCGGGAGCCACGTAGGCCACGGCCAATGCGGGGCGGGAGTAGCCCGCGGCGGGAGGCTCGTCGGGCTCCTCCGTTTCGGGGGCGCGCTCCGCAGACGGCGCGGCGGCCAGGGCGCGGTGCCCGTCGGGGGAGACCCAGTAGCGCTTGCGCTCGAAGGGGTAGGTGGGCAGCCCGACGCGTTGGCGCCGTGCCTCGCCGTTGAAGGCTTCCCAGTCCACATCCACGCCGGACAGCCAGAGCTGTCCCAGCGCGCCGAGCAGCACAGCCGTATCCGCCTGCCGCGTGTCCGGATGACGGAGCGATGTCACCGTGGTGGGCGCCTGCCGGAGCGCGCCAGGCTGGGACGCGAAGGTGGTCAGCGTGCGGCCGGGACCGACCTCCAGGAGCACCTGCGCGGGTTGCAACTGCGCGAGCCCCGCGGCGAAGCGGACGGGCTGACGCAGGTGGCGGGCCCAGTAGGCCGGGTCCTTCGCCTCGGCGGCCGTTACCCACGTGCCGGTGACGTTGGAGAGGAAGGGAATCTGCGGCGCGGACAGCTTCATCCGGCGCAGGCGCTCGGTGAAGGGCGCGACGATGGGGTCCATCATCGCGGAGTGGAATGCGTGCGAGGTGTGCAGGCGACGCGACTGGACGCCACGTGCGTCCAGCCGGGCCTTCAGCGCGTCCACGGCGTCGTCGGGGCCGGCGACCACCGTCATCGACGGCGCGTTCACCGCGGCCACGGACAGCCGCGCATCCAGCGACGACACCAGCTCCGCTTCCGACAGCGCGACGGAGAGCATGGCGCCCGGCGGCAGGTCCTGCATCAACTGGCCCCGCGCGGTCACCAGGGCTAGCGCGTCCGGCAAGGTGAAGACGCCCGCGAGGCACGCGGCCACGTACTCACCGATGCTGTGGCCCACCATGGCCTCGGGCCGAACGCCCCAGGACATCCACAGCCGCGCGAGCGCGTACTCGATGATGAACAGGGCCGGCTGGGCCAACCGCGTCTGCTGCAACTGCCGTTGGGCTTCCTCGGCGCGGTCCGCGGCGGGGAAGAGAACCTCGCGCAGATCCAGCTTGAGGTGCGGGATGAGCCGGGTGGCGCAGTCGTCCACGTCCGCGCGGAACCCACGCTCGTTTTCGTACAAGCCCTGCGCCATGCCCGCGTACTGCGCGCCCTGGCCAGGGAACATGAACACGGTGGGGCGGCTGGTGCGCTCCTCGGTGGCGGAGAGCTGCCGGCTGATGTCGCCCAGCGCCGTGAGCGCGTCCTCACGCCCCTGGCAAACGATGGCGCGGCGGTGCGGGTGGCGCCGCCTGCCCACCTGGAGCGTGTACGCCACGTCCGCGGGTTCCAGGCCCTTGTTCGCGCGGAGGTGCTCCTCCAGCCGGGAGGCCTGCGCGGCGAGCGCCGTGGGTGTGCGCGCCGACAGGACCAGGAGTTGGTGCGAGCGCGTGGACGGAACCGGAGCGCGGGAGGGCGGCTCCTCCAGGATGACATGGGCGTTGGTGCCGCCCATGCCGAAGCTGCTCACGCCGGCGCGCCGAGGCTCGCGGGCGGGTGCCTTCCACTCGCGCAGCTTCGTGTTGACGTAGAAGGGGCTCGCGTCCCAGGGGATGTTGGGGTTCGGCGTCTCGAAGTGGAGGCTGGGTGGCAGCTTGCGGTGCTTCAGCGCCAGCGCCGTCTTGATGAGGCCCGCCACGCCCGCCGCCGCGTCCAGGTGGCCCAGGTTGGGCTTGATGGAGCCCAGGGCGCAGGTGCGCGGTCCGGCCGCCTCGTCTCCGAAGGCGCGGATGAGGGCCTGCACTTCGATGGGGTCTCCCAGCGCGGTGCCGGTGCCGTGCGCCTCCACGTAGCCGATGCTCCCGGCCGATACGCCCGCGCTGCCCAGGGCCTCGGAGATGACAGCGGCCTGGCCCTCGACGCCCGGCGCGGTGTAGCCCACGCGCGCGGCGCCGTCGTTGTTCACCGCGGAGCCCTTGATGATTGCGTAGATGGGGCTGCCATCCGCCAGCGCATCTTCCAGGCGGCGCAGCGCCACCACGCCCGCGCCGCTGCCGAAGACGATGCCCTGGGCCTGCGCGTCGAACGGGCGGCAGTGCCCGTCGGGCGACAGGATGCCGCCATCCACGTAGCGGTAGCCGCCCTGAATCTGGAGGTTGATGGACACGCCACCCGCGAGCGCGAGGTCACACTCCTGGTTGAGCAGGCTCTGACAGGCGACGTGGACCGCGACCAGTGATGTGGAGCACGCGCTCTCGATGTTGAAGCTGGGGCCGCGCAGGTCCAGCTTGTAGGCGGCCCGCGTGGTGAGGAAGCTGCCCGCGTTGCCCAGGTTGAGCTGGAGCGGGTCCGCCGTGCGCATCAGCTCCGCGTTTCCTAGCAGGTTGAGCAGCAGGTAGGTGCTCAGGGCCTGTCCGCCGAAGACACCCACCAACAGCTCGGGAGGCGGCGCGCCATGGCCCGCGTCCTCCAACGCCTCCAGCGCGCACTCCAGGAAGAGGCGCTGCTGCGGGTCCATGACCTCCGCCTCGCGCGGTGTGTAGCCGAAGAAGGCCGCGTCGAAGCCCGCCACGTCGTCCAGCCGTGAGGCCACCTTCACGAAGTGCGGATCCTTCAGCACCTCGGGGGGCAAGCCCGCCTTGAGGACTGCCTCGTCCGAAAGCGGCTCAATGGACTCCACGCCGTCGCAGAGGTTGCGCCACAGCTCCTCCAGGCTGCGCGCGCCCGGGAAGCGCCCGGCCATGCCGGTGATTGCTATCTCCATCCCCGTGTTGTTGTCTGACACGCTGTCCCCCTCTTGCGCTCAGTTCCCCGACTGGCGCCGCTGCTGGATGAGCTCCCGACGCCTGGCTCCGCGGCTTCGCCGGTCACTGGTTGTGGCCGAGGCCTGTTCCTGCCCCCGGGTCAGAAGCCGGGCCATGGCGCTGAGCGTGGGGTTCTCGAAGAGCGACACCACCGGCAGGTCCTTGCCGAAGCGGCGCTTCACCTCGTTGATGACCTTCAGGCCAATCAGCGAGTTCCCACCGAGTTCGAAGAAGTTCTCATGCAGCGCCACGCTCTCCACGCCCAGGAAGCGCTGCCAGATGTCCGCCAGCTCGCGCTCCGCCTCATCCATGCTGGCGGGCGCCGCGCGCTCGCTCGCTGGCGCGGCGTCCGTCTCCATGGGGCCCATCAAGTCCTGGAGCAGCGAAGCGCTGCGCGCCATGGCCGCTCGCAGGTCCTCGGTGGACACCACGACGTGGGTGGGGGCCTGCGCCAACACGCGCTCGAAGACGTCCACGCCCTCGGCCGGTGTCAGGGCATGGGCCAGCATCGCCTCCCGCATCGGGTTGGCGCCGTCCGGCATCTGCGTCGTTACGGCCTGGCCCACCTCGCGCCAGGTGTCCCAGCCCAGGGAGATGATCGGCACGTTCCCCATCGCCGCGGACTGGTGAGCAAAGGCATCCTGGAAGGCGCACGCGGCGCAGTGGTCAATCTGCCCGGGCTCCGCCGTGTAGGCGGTGCGAGACGAGCAGAGCACGAAGAAGTCCAGGGGCGTGTCGCGCAGCAGCGCGTGCAGGATCCACGTGCCCGACACCTTGGGGCGCAGGACGTCCTCCACGGCCTTCTGGGTGCGGAGCTGGGCCAGTCCGCCCGCGGGCACGCCCGCGGCGTGGATGACGCCATGGAGTTCGCCAAAGGCCTGTCGCGCCCGGCGCAGCACCTCGGCCATCTGCTCGGCGTCGCCCACGTCCGCGGGGAGGACCAGGACCTCGGAACCCAGGGCCTCCAGCGCCAGCACCTGGCGAATCCGCTGACTCACCCGGTCCTGCTCACCGTGCTCGGTGAGCCACGTGTCCCAGGTGTCACGTTCCGGAAGGGGATTGCGGCCCACCAGCACCAACCGGGCCTGGACCTGCCGCGCGAGCGACTGCGCCAGCACCAGGCCGATGCCACCCAGGCCGCCGGTGATGAGGTACGTGCCTCGCGGACGCAGGCGCGACGGCGCATCCGTGGCGGGCGCGGAGATGCGCACCTGCTCGAACGACTGTTCCCAGCGGCTCGGGCCTCGGAGCGCCACGGCGCCGTTGGAAGAACCCGTGGCCAGCTCACCCACCAGCCGCGTCACCAGGGACTGGAGCGTCTTGCTACAGCGCGGGGCCTCCACGTCGATCGACCGACATGACAGGCCCGGCACCTCGTGCGGCAGCACGCGGCAGGCGCCCAGGAGCGTGGCCTTCTCCGGGGCCAGCACCTCATGTCCGGTGACGGCCTGAACGCCGCTGGAGACCACCGTCATTTGCACGGGCCCGGATGCGCCATGGCCAGCCAGGGCCTGTGCGAGGAAGAGCAGGCTGAAGAATCCGGTGCGCTGGGCGTGCTCCAGGCCCGCCAGTCCTTCTCCCGCGGAGTCCACGCTCCACAGGTGGACGATGCGCTCGGGCCGGCAGGAGTCCTCGGAGAGCGCGTTCAGCAGCGCCGCGTAGGTCTCCGGGCGGGTTGGGTCTACTTCGAAGGCGCCGTCATCCACGCGGCGGAAGTCGGAGCCCTGCGACACCCGGGTGACCCGGCCGCCGCTCTCCGCCAGCCGTGTCGCCAAGGCGTCTCCCAGTCCGCCGGTGTCGGTGAAGACGAGCCAGTTCTGGGGTGCGACGGTGGTTGCGCGCGGTACGAGCGTGCGCTTCCAGGAGGGTAGATAGAACCAGTCCGCCGCGTCCTTGCGCCGGGCGAGCGAGACGTCGCTGGCGACCGTGATGCCGGCTGCATTGGGCTCCAGCCAGTGCCGCTTGCGCTCGAAGGGGTAGGTGGGTAGCACCACGCGCCGGCGCTGCTCTCCGGCCTGGAGACGTCGCCAGTCCATGGGAACGCCCGCGGCCCAGAGCCGGCCCAGTGTGGTGAGGACGAAGCGCATGTCGGAGCCGGGCTCACGAGGCGCCCGCATCGACGTGAGCACCACGGTGGGCTGGCCGCGCTCCACCTGCAGGCGCGCGAGCGAGCCCAGCGTCCGCCCGGGACCGACCTCCAGCAGCACGCGCGACGGGTTCTCCAGCAGGCAACGCACGCCCGGACCGAAGCGCACCGTCTGCCGCAGGTGGCGCACCCAGTACCTCGGGTCGGTGGCCTCCTCCTCGGTCACCCATGTCCCCGTGACGCCAGAGACGAAGGGCTGCGTCGGCGTCTGGAGCTTCAGCCGCCCGACGAAGGCCGCGAACGCCGGCAGGATGGAGTCGATGAGGTGGGAGTGCGCGGCCACGTCGATGTGGACGCGGCGGTGCTCGATGCCTCGCGTCGCCAGGTCGGCGGAGAGCGCATCCACCGAGGCGGTGTCGCCGGCCACCACGCATTGCGACGGTCCGTTGACGGCGGCCAGGGACAGGTGCTCGCCCAGCATCGGCAGCAGCTCCTGTTCGGACAGGGCCACGCTCACCATCGCGCCGGAGGGAAGCTGCTCGAAGAGGCGGCCACGCTCGGCCACCAACGCCAGCGCGTCCTCCAGCGAGAAGACCCCCGCGAGGCAGGCGGCCACGTACTCGCCCATGCTGTGGCCAATCATCGCCTCGGGCCGGATGCCCCAGGACTCCCACAGCTTCGCCAGCGCGTACTCCACCGTGAAGAGCGCGGGCAGGCCCACGGAGGGACGAGGAAGGGGCGCGCCCGTGTCCGCGTCGCCCGCCGGGTACAGCACCGTGCGAAGCGACGGTCCGCCGCGGCGCTGGAAGATGGCGGCGCACGCGTCGAAGGCCTCGCGGAAGGCGGGCTCCTTCTCGTACAGCTCCTGCCCCATGCGCAGGTGCTGCGCGCCACCGCCGGGGAAGAGGAACACGACGGAACGGCCACCGTCCTTGGCCACGTCCGTGAACACGCGCTCGGGGTTCACCTCGGACAGCACCGTGGCCGCGTCCTCGCCACTCTCGCAGACCACGACGCGCCGGTGCGGGAAGGCCTTGCGGCCCATCTGGAGGGTGTAGGCCACGTCCGCCAGGGACTGCTCGGGGTGCGCCTCCAGGTGCGTGCCCAGGTTCTGGGTGAGCGCGTCGAGCGCGGCCGGCTTCTTCGCGGAGAGCACCAGCAGCTGCCAGGGCCGCGACGGACCGGAGGGCGCCGGGGGCGGCGGCGCTTCCAGCAGTGCGTGGGCGTTGGTGCCACCAATGCCGAAGGAGCTCACGCCCGCGCGGCGCCGGTGGTCATGCGGCTGCCAGTCCCTCAACGCGGCGTTCACGAAGAAGGGGCTGCGCGCCCAGTCGATGTTCGGGTTGGGCGTGCGGCAGTGGAGGGTGGGGGGAATGCGTCCGTGCTCCACCGCCAGGGCCGTCTTGATGAGCCCCGCCACGCCGGCCGCCGCGTCCAGGTGGCCGATGTTCGACTTGACCGAGCCGAGCGCGCAGAAGCTGGTGGCCTCGGTGCCGGCGCGGAAGGCGCTCGTCAGCGCGGAGACCTCGACCGGATCTCCCAGCAGGGTGCCGGTGCCGTGCGTCTCCACGTAACCCACGGTGTCCGGCGTCACGCCCGCCAGGGCGTGGGTGCGGGCGATGACCTCCGCCTGTCCTTCGGCGCTGGGCGCGGTGTAGCCGAGCTTCGAGGCGCCGTCGTTGTTGATGGCGGAGGCCCGGATGACGGCGTGGATGTGGCTGCCGTCCGCGAGCGCGTCATCCAGCCGCTTGAGCACCACTACGCCCACGCCGCTGCCGAAGAGCGTTCCCTGGGCCTGTGCGTCGAAGGGACGGCAGTGGCCATCCGGCGACGCGATGCCGCCGGGCTGGTGCACGTAGCCCGTGCGTTGGGGCACGTCCACGGACACGCCGCCCGCGATGGCCACGTCACACTGGAAGCCCATCAGTGACTGGCAGGCCAGGTGGGTGGCGACCAGCGACGTGGAGCAACCCGTCTGGACATCCAGGCTGGGGCCCTTGAGGTCCAGGTGGTACGCCAGCCGCGTGGCGAGGAAGTCCTTGTCGTTGCCAATCATCACCTGGAAGCTGTCGCTCGACTCGAGCAGCTCCGGGTGCGTGCGCAGGTTGAAGAGCAGGTACGTGCTCAGGCTCGTGCCCGCGAAGACGCCCACCGAGCGCGACTCCGTATCCAGTCCATGGCCCGCGCGCTCGATGGCCTCCCACGCGCACTCCAGGAAGATGCGGTGCTGCGGATCCATCAGCGCCGCCTCGCGCGGCGAATAGCCGAAGAAGCTCGCGTCGAACGCGTCCACCTGGTCCAGCACGGCCCCGGCGCGCACGAAGCCCGGCTGTCGCAGACGCTCCTCGGGAACGCCGCGTGCCTTCAGTTCGTCGTCCGTGAAGAAGCGGATGCCTTCCACCCCCTCGCAGAGGTTCCGCCAGAAGGTCTCCACGTCGGGGGAGCCCGGGAAGCGGCCCGCCATTCCGACGATGGCAATGGCCAGATCGTCGCCTTCACTCAGGTTGTCTTCGCTCATGGCTGTCGACGAACTCACGTTCAGGAAGCGAGGTGGGGTAGCGGTCCGGTGGCACCACGCACACTCCCCACGGAGCCCTCATGCCGCGGGGCTCAGGGCGGTGACCGTGACGCGGGGCAGGGCTCCGCGTTGCGCGGAGGCGAGGCTCAGCTGGCTGCCTGGGCGGCGGGCGGCGTGCTCGAGAGAGAGAACGCGTCAGCGAGCAGCTCGTAGGAGCGCATCCGGGCGCGATGGTCGTGGACGATGGTGGTGACGAGCAGCTCGTCCGCCTGGAATTCGGCGGCCATGCGCAATAGCTGTTCCTTCACCTGGTCCGGTGAACCACACACGACGCGCTTGCGGTCGAACTCGAGCGTGGCCAGGTCCTCGGGCGTGTAGGCGTAGGCCTCCGCCTCCTCGATGGAAGGAATGGGCGCTTCGGGCCGGCCCCTGCGCGTGTTGATGGTCAGCAGGTCGCTGCTTCGGGCTATTCGCCGGGCCTCCTGCTCGGTCGGGGCACAGATGACGTAGACGCTGACGGCGGAGTTGGGCGCCGCCTGCACGTGCGAGGGCTGGAAGCGCTCGCGATACCCCCGCGTCACCGGGCCACCGTGGATGGGGTTGAAGAAGTGCGCGAAGCAGAAGGACAGACCCAGCCGGGCCGCGAGCGCGGCGCTCTGCTCGCCCGAGCCCAGGGCCCAGACCTGCGGCATGCCCGGCGCCATGGTCTTCAGGCTCAGCTTTTCGAACTCCGGCGTCGCGGGCGTGGTGCCCGACAGGAAGGCGACGAGGTCCTCCAGCTTCGTGGGGAAGTTCTCGTTGTTCATCGGCGGCCCGTAGGCCAGTGCGCGGGCCACCAGGTCCGTGCTGCCCGATGTCCGTCCGATGCCCAGGTCGATGCGGTTGGGGTGGAGCGTCTCCAGCAACCGGAAGACCTCGGCGACCTTGAAGGGGCTGTAGTTCGACAGCAGAACGCCGCCCGTTCCTACCCGGATGCGAGACGTCGCCGCCGCGACATGCGCGACGAGGATTTCCGGCGCCACGCCCGCGAAGTGTCCTGAGCCGTGATGCTCCGCGAGCCAGAAGCGGTGATAACCGAGCTGCTCGGCGGCTCGAGCCAGCTCCACCGTGTTTTGGAAGGCCGCACGTGTCTGGGAGCCGCTGGCGACGATGGAGTGATCGAGAACACTGAGCTTCACGGCGAGCGTTCCTTCCCGGGCAGACGGCGCCCTCGGGGCCGCTTCGAGACGGGCCGAGTCGTCGCGTGTCCGCGTTTCATGATGGTGACAAAGCCTATATTAACGCGGTTATCTGCGACAAATGGGATTTGGTTGATTATGCTTGAAAAATGAGAATGGGTGGCAGCCCGGAGTGCGCCTGAATGCCAGGGGCTCTTTCATTCCCTGAGGCTCGGTGTGACACAGGCTGTTACTCGACGACGACGAGCGCGCACATCAACGCGCCTTGGGTCGCGTTGACCACGTCCTTGCCCTGACCGGTGGGGTTCAGTCGCACCATGGTTCCGCCGTAGCGCTCACCGAAGACAAAGGCGCCCCAGATGAGGATGTGGGGGCCCACGGCGCCGTCGTCCCGCAGGAAGTGGTAGGGGCGGGGCTCGACGCGCTCCTGGACAATCCAGCCGCCGTGCTCCAGGGCTTCCTGGATGGCGGCGTCCCAGTCCTCGGCGGTCATCGCGCGGCCAATCAGCACCGACTTACCGCCATAGGCGCGGCCCGCCTTGAGCACCAGGCCTTCGCGCTTCGAGGCGGCGAGCTCGTCGGGCAGCCACACGGAGGCGCCGTCGCGCGTCGTCTGCGTGGCGCGCACGCGGCGCGTCCAGGGAATGTGCCGGCGGATGAGCTCCCGCTCCTCGGGAGTGAGCGCGGGTGACGCCTCGTTCTCCGATAGCAGCGCGATGTTGAGCTTGTCGTCGAGCAGCTCCTGCGCTGGACCGTTGTAGAGACACAAGGTGCGTGCGGCGAGCGCGGCGCGGACGCGGGCGTCGAAGTCCGGGCCCACCACTTCGAGCCGATCTCTCGCGTCATGTTCCTGCACGGCATGCAGCCGCCGGCCGCGCATCGTGAAGCAGTGGCCCTCCGCGTCCTTCACCTCGCTGTAGGTGCCGATGAGCACCTCGCCCTTCGCGCCTTCAGCAGCGAGCAGTTCGCTCAGCGTGCTGTTGAGCAGCAGCGTCGCCATCTCCCTGCCCGCGGCTTCGGGCAGCTCGTTGTCGGGGAAGAGCACGGCCAGGTTGCATTCGCCATCCCACGCAACGGTCCGTCGCACGTCCTCGACGACATGACTCAGGAAGGCGCGCAGCGTGTCCTGCAACTGGATGCGCAGGCCCTGCTCCTCGGTGAAGCGCTGGAGCACGGGCTGGTCCATCACCACCTGAGCCTTGAGCCCCGTCTCCCATCCGCCCAGGCCCGCCATCATGTTGATCTCAAGGCACTTGAGGCCGTCGGCCGAGTCGATGAAGTCCCCGCGGCTGAGCGCGCCGCGCGCGTCCTCCGTGTTGGCCAGGACCTCCGCCGCCACGCGAGCCCGTTCCAGCGAGACACCGTAGTAGTCGGCGATGCGCCGAGGGTCGCCGTCCAGCAACAGCCGAGGCCCGCGCTTGACGAGCCGGCAGAGCTTGACCGAGACCTCCTCCAGCTCACGGTCGCGGCGCGAGTCGATGAGGAGTGGCCACCGGTGCAGCTCGTAATACATCAGCGGTGACGCTTCGAACTTGTGGAAGCGGTGCCGCGCGAACACCTCGGGCGTCCGCTCCGCGAACTTCAGGAAGGCCACCGCCGCCGCGGACAGCTCACCGTGCAGCGCCTGGATTTCATCGGAGAACTTCAGCTCGCCTGGGGATTCGTTGACGTGTGGCATTTTCCGGGTAATAGCACTTTGACTCAGAGTGCGTATAAAGCGGCTGTTTTACGTGCTCGAAGCGACGGCGGCTCACGCGGAGGCTTCAACCTTCCGGGGCGTCGGCTGAGCTGATCCCGCAGCGCGAGCGGGGTGTTGGTCTGGAGCCGCGTCAGCAGCCGCTGCGCTCCGATGCGCGCGAGCCCAGCACCAGGACTCCGGACGAAAACCGGAATGTGGGTGCTCATAGCTTATGCTGCGCGTTCCCCCCCAGCGAAGGTCTCCGGCTTTTCCACAGATCCACCCCTTGGAACCTCTCACCATGCGCTCCCACTCGGCCGCGACACTGCTGGAGCTCCTCGAAACGCAGACCCGGTCCCTGGGTGAACGGCCGCTGTTCACCTTCCTGGAGGATGGCGGGGATGACGCGGTCCTGAGCTACGCCGGGTTGGATTTGCGAGCCCGGCGCATTGGCGCGGCACTCCAGGCCCTGGCACGAGCGGGCGAGCGGGCGGTGCTCCTCTATCCACCGGGCCTGGAGTACGTCGCGGGTTTCTTCGGCTGCTTGTATGCCGGGTTGGTCGCCGTCCCAGCCTATCCACCGGACCCGATGCGGCTGGAGAGGACCTTGCCTCGGCTGCGCGCCATCATCCGGGATGCGCGCGCGAGCGTCGTGCTCACTACCTCCTTCATCCAGGAGATGGGAGAGGGGCTCTTCGAAGGCGCCCCCGAACTCGCCGCGCTTCGCTGGGTGGCCACCGACGCGTTGCCCGAGGGGACCGAGGCGGGGTGGCGCCGTCCGGAGCCTTCGTGGGACACGTTGGCCTTCCTTCAATACACGTCCGGCTCCACGGGGGATCCGAAGGGCGTGCAGCTCAGCCACGGGAACCTGCTGCACAACCTGGGGCTGATCTCCCACGCGTTCCAGGTCCGCTCGGACAGCGTGGGCGTCATCTGGCTGCCGCCGTACCATGACATGGGCCTGATTGGCGGCATCCTCCAGCCGCTCTACGCGGGCTTCCCGGTGGCGCTGATGTCGCCGCTCGCGTTCCTTCGCCGCCCACGGTTCTGGTTGGAGTCACTGTCTCGCTTCGGTGGCACCATCAGCGGTGGCCCGTGCTTCGCCTTCGACCTGTGCGTGAGGAAGGTGCCTCCCGCAGAGCGTGAGGGGTTGGACCTGCGTCGCTGGGAGCTGGCCTTCTGTGGGGCCGAGCCCATCCGTCCGGAAGTCATGACCCGCTTCTCGGAAGCCTTCGCGCCCGTGGGCTTCCAGCGCGAGGCGCTCTATCCCTGTTATGGGCTCGCGGAAGGCACGCTGATCGCCTCGGGTGGGCGCAAGGGCGAAGGTGTCCTCACGCGGACGTGGGACGCCCAGGCGTTGGAGCGGAACGAGGCGCTGGCGGCCGAGGACGGCCCCGGGGCGCGCCCGCTGGTGGGGTGCGGCCAGACGCTGCATGAGCAGACGCTGCTCGTCGTGGACCCGGAGACGCGTCGCGCTTGCCCGCCCGAGCGGGTGGGAGAGATCTGGGTCTCTGGTCCCAGCGTGGCCCACGGCTACTGGGAGCGGCCCGAGGAGAGCGAAGCGGCGTTCGGGGCACGCTTGGCGGATTCGGACAGCGGCCCCCGGTTCCTGCGGACGGGAGACCTGGGCCTGCTGAAGGACGGCGAGCTGTTTGTCGTGGGCCGGCGCAAGGACCTCATCATCCTCCGCGGGCGCAACCTGCATCCGCAGGACCTGGAGCTGACGCTGGAGCGCAGCCATTCGGCGCTGCGGCCCGGTTGTGGCGCGGCGTTCTCCATCGACGTGGGCGGTGAGGAGCGGCTCGCGGTGATGTACGAGGTGGATTCGCGCAAGCCGTGGACCGCCGAGGACGTGGTGGGCGCCGTCCGACGGGGGCTGGCGGAGACGCATGAGGTCCAGCTCCACACGCTCGTCCTCATCGAGCCGGGTACGCTGCCGAAGACGTCCAGCGGGAAGATTCAGCGGCGTGCTTGCAGGGCCGAATGGCTCGCGGGGACGGCTCGGGCGCTGCTGACCTGGAGCGAGTCGGAAGCAGACGCGCCCCAGGCCGAGGCTCCCGCGCCTGACATCACCGCGGCCGAGCCGCTCACCGTGGAGGCACTGGAGGCGTGGCTGCTGGCGCGGATCGCCGCGCGGCTTCGCGTCCGTCCGGAGGCGTTGGCGACGGATGCGCCCATCACGTCCTTCGGTCTGGACTCACTAGGCGCCGTGGAGCTGGCGAACGACGTCGAGGCCCTGGGCGTGGTCCTTCGCATGGAGGTCCTGCTTCAAGGGCCGACGGTGGGGGAACTCGCGCGGACCCTGTTTGTGGCGCGTGGGAAGTCCGCTGGCGCGGAGCTGATGCGGGGCGAGGAGAAGACGCCCGCGCCGCTCTCCTCCGCGCAGCAGCGACTGTGGCTGTTCGAGCAGTTGGCGCAGGGAAGCGCCGCGTATCACCTGCCGGCGGCGGTACGGCTCACAGGTGCACTGGATGAGGTGGCGCTGGAGCATGCCTTCGCTGCAATCGTTCAGCGCCACGCGGCGCTCCGGGCGACGTTCCGCGACGAAGATGGCACGCCGTCGCAGGTGACCTCGTCGGTGCCGGTGTCATCACTTCGCCGGGTGGACCTCCGTGACGTCCCGGTGGATGCCCGCGAGGAGGCCGCGATTCGTCTGGCCCACGAGGAAGCGCGGGCGCCGTTCGACCTCGAGCGCGGTCCGCTGCTCCGGGCCACGCTGTTTCAATGGGACGCGCACGAGCACCTGCTCGTCGTGGTGATGCACCACATCGCCTCGGATGGTGCCTCGTTCGCCATCCTGGCCCGTGAGCTGAGCGCGCTGTACGCGGGTGATGCTTCGCTCCCGCCGTTGGCCTTCCAGTACCCCGACTTCGCGCGCTGGCGCCGCGAGGTCGAGGCGGACGGCGCCCTGGCCACGTCGCTCGACTGGTGGAAGGCGCGGCTGGCCGGGGGGGCCGCGGCGCTGGAGTTGCCCGCGGATCGGTCTCGACCGCCCATGCCGTCCTATCGCGGTGGCCGCGTGGCGGTGCGGTTCCCAGAGGCGCTGACGGCTCGGCTGGAGGCGTTGGGTCGGAGCGAAGGCGCCACGTTGTTCATGACGTTGCTGGCGGCTTTCGAAGTGCTGCTCGCTCGTCATTCGGGGCAGGCGGACTTCTGCGTCGGAACGGCCGTCAATGGGCGTGAGCGGGCGGGACTCGAAGGGTTGATGGGATGCTTTCTCGACCTGGTCGTCCTGCGCGCGTCCGTGCCTGGCTCATCACGTTTCCGCGAACTGTTGGGACAGACGCGGGAAGGTGTGCTGGCGGCCTTTGCTCACCGGGGCGTTCCTTTCGAGCGGCTGGTCGACGCCGTCCAACCCACGAGGGACCCCTCGCGCGCACCCTTGTTCCAGGTGCTGTTCGTGCTCCAGCCGGAGCCCGGCGCGGGACTGGCGCTGCCCGGCCTGGAGTCTCGCCGCGTGGAGGTGGACCCGGGGGCCACGCCCTACGATTTGACGCTGTCGCTGGCTCGAGGGCCGGAGGGACTGGGAGGGTGGCTCGAGTACGCCACGGACCTGTTTGATGCGGGCACCGCCGCGCGACTGGTGGCGCGGCTGGGCGTGCTTCTGGAATCCATTGTCGCGGACCCTGACCAGCGCATCGCCATGCTCCCGCTGTTGCCTGAGGCAGAGCAGCGGCAGGTGCTGGTCGACTGGAATGACACGCGGGCGGAGTTCCCGGAGACGTGCATCCATGCGCTCGTGGAGTCGCAGGCACTGCGCACGCCGGACGCCGTTGCCGTGGTGTGTGGCGACGGGGTCCTCACGTACCGTGAGCTGAACCAACGAGCGAATGCCGTGGCATGGCGGCTGCGCGAGCAGGGCGTTGGCCCTGAATGCATCGTGGGCCTCTTCGCCGACCGCTCCGTGGACCTGGTCGTGGGCCTGCTGGGCATCTTCAAGGCGGGTGGTGCGTACCTGCCGCTGGACCCGTCGTATCCAGATGCTCGGCTCGCGCTGATGCTGGAGGACTCTGGCGCCTCGGTGGTGCTCGCCCACCGGCATCTGGCGGGCGCGCTTCCGGTCGGCGATAGGACCGTGGTTCCGCTGGATGTGGCTGGCGAGGCGGATGCCGCGCCACCGGGAGCCGGGGGGCCCGACAACCTGGCCTATGTCCTCTACACCTCGGGCTCCACCGGCAAGCCCAAGGGCGTGCTGATTCCACACCGCAATGTCGTCAGCTTCTTCACGGGCATGGACGCGCGCGTGGGGACCGAACCGGGGACGTGGCTCGCGGTGACGAGTGTCTCCTTCGACATCTCCGTGTTGGAGTTGCTCTGGACGCTGGCGCGCGGCTTCAAGGTCGCCGTGCAGGGCGAGCAGGGGGCCCTAGGGGTCGCACCGCGCCGGGTGACGCGAACGCGCCAGAAGCCTCTGGGCTTCAGCCTCTTCTACTTCGCGGCGGACGAGGGGGCTCCAGGCGCGGAGCGTTACCGGCTGTTGCTCGAGGGCGCGCGGTTCGCGGACCGTCATGGCTTCCAGGCGGTGTGGACGCCGGAGCGCCACCTCCATGCGTTTGGTGGGCTCTATCCCAATCCGTCCGTGACGAGCGCGGCCATCGCCGCCGTCACCGAGCGCGTAGCCATCCGCGCCGGCAGCGTCGTGCTGCCTCTGCACCACCCCGTGCGCGTGGCCGAGGAGTGGTCGCTCGTCGACAACCTGTCGAAGGGCCGCGTCGGCATCTCCGTGGCGCCGGGCTGGCACGCGGATGACTTCGTCCTCGCGCCAGAGCGGTATGCGGAGCGCCGGGAGCTGGCACGGCGAGACCTGGACACGTTGCGGCGGCTCTGGCGCGGTGAGTCGCTGTCGTTCCCCAATGGCGCGGGGACGTCCATCGATGTCCGCATCCGTCCGAGCCCCGTGCAGCGCGAGCTCCCTGTGTGGCTGACCGCCGCTGGCAATCCGGACACCTTCCGCGAAGCGGGCCGGCTGGGCGCGGGCGTCCTGACGCACCTCTTGGGACAGCGGTGGGAGGAACTGGAGTCACGCATCGCGCTCTACCGCGAAGCCTGGCGCGAGGCGGGCCACGAGGGCGAGGGCCATGTGACGCTGATGCTCCACACGTTCGTGGGGCACGACGTGGAACGCGTGCGCGAGACGGTCGAAGCGCCGCTGCGGCGCTACCTGAGCAACTCCGCGGACCTGATGCGCGGGTTGGGCCGGACGCTGGGCGTGGACCTGGATCCCGCATCGGTGCGTCCAGAGGACCTGGACGCGCTCGTGGGACGGGCTTTCGGGCGCTTCTTCGAAGGGGCGGGGCTCTTCGGGACGCCGCGCACCTGCCGGGAGCAGGTGGCGCGCATCGAGGCGCTGGGCGTGGATGAGGTCGCGTGCCTCATCGACTTCGGCGTGGACACGGATGCCGTGCTCGCCAGCCTTCCGGCGCTGGATGCCGTGCGGCAGCGCTGCGAGCGGGACTTCCGGCTTCAGTCGCAGGAGGAAATCACCGTGCCCGCGCAGCTTCGCCGGCACGGCGTCACGCATCTGCAATGCACGCCCTCCCTGGCCCAGGCGCTGATCTTGGAGCCCGGTGCGGCCGGGGCGCTCGCGGGGCTGGAGCGCCTGCTCGTCGGCGGTGAGGCGCTGTCCGCGGAATTGGCGGCACGGTTGCGGGACACCGTGGGGGGAGCGCTGCTCAACATGTACGGCCCCACGGAGACCACCATCTGGTCCTCGTCGCACGCCGTGGATGGTTCGCCGGGGCCAGTGCCCATTGGTACGCCCATCACCAACACGTCGCTGTACGTGCTGGATGCGGAGCTGCGGCCGTTGCCCGTGGGTGTGCCCGGTGAGCTCTACATCGGTGGCATGGGTGTCGCTCGGGGCTATCACGCGCGGCCGGACCTGACCGCCGAGCGATTCCTCCCGGACCCGGCGTCCTCCAACGCTGGTGCCCGGATGTATCGAACGGGCGACCGGGCTCGGTGGCGAGCGGATGGGACGGTGGAGTTCCTGGGCCGGGTGGACCACCAGCTCAAGGTCCGTGGCTTCCGGGTGGAGCCTGGCGAAATCGAGTCCGTGCTGGCGCGGCACTCCGACGTGGCGCAGGCCGTGGTCGTGGCGCGGGAGGAGTCTGCTGGAGGCGCGCGCCTGGTCGCGTACGTCGTCGCTCGGCCAGGTACGGCGCTTTCGGTGGAGGCGCTGCTGGCTTTCTCCCGGCGCTCCCTGCCGGAGCACATGGTGCCTTCGGCGTTCGTGCCACTCGATGCGCTCCCGTTGACGCCCAACGGGAAGGTGGACCGGAAGGCGTTGCCCGCGCCGGAGGGCGTACGTGACGTCGCTCGGGAGTACGTGGCGCCTCGAACGGACACTGAACGCCGCTTGGCCGAGCTGTGGGCCTCGTTGCTGGGCGTGGAGCGGGTTGGCGCGGAGGACGACTTCTTCGCGCTGGGCGGGCACTCGCTGCTGGCCACGCGCGCCGCCTCCCGGATTCGTGAGGCGTTCGGGGTGGACCTGCCCCTGCGTGAGCTGTTCGAGTCGTCCTCTCCTGCGGCCTTGGGGGCGCGCATCGATGCTCGCCTCCTGGGGGCGTCCGGGGTGCCTCCGTTGGTGGCCCGGTCTCACGAAGGGGCGCTGCCGCTGTCCTTCGCGCAGCAACGGCTCTGGTTCCTGGAGCAGCTCGAGCCCGGCGGCGCCGCGTACAACGATGCGGTGGCTGTTCGTGTGGAGGGGGCGCTCGATGTGGCGTTGCTGGAGCGCGCTCTGAGAGAGGTGGTCCGGCGGCACGAAGTCCTCCGCGCCACCTTCCACGATGAAGGCGGCACGCCTTCCTGGCGCATCCATCCCGAGGCCCGGCTTGCGCCGGACCGGGTGGACCTGACCTCGCTGTCGGGGGCTGCTCAGGCGGAGGCCCTGTCGTTGCGATTGGCGGAGGCGTCGCTGCGGGCATTCGACCTCGGCGCGGGACCGCCGCTTCGAGCCACGCTGCTCCAATTGAGCGCGCGGGAGCACGTGCTCTTGTTGGTGCTGCACCACCTGGTGACGGATGGCGCGTCCATGGGCGTGCTCGTGCTCGAGGTGGCGGCACTCTATCGGGCCTTCTCCCAGGGGAAGGTTTCGCCGTTGTTGCCGCTGCCGCTCCAGTATGTGGACTACGCGGCGTGGCAACGCGACTGGCTTCGCGGCGAGGCGTTGGAGGCGCAACTCGCGTACTGGCGGACCCGGTTGGGAGGGGCACCTCGGACGCTGGACCTGCCCACGGACCGGCCTCGACCGGCCGTCCGCAGCAGTCGTGGCGTGAGCCGAAGCGTGCTCCTGGGCTCGGAGTTGTCGCGTGCGCTGAAAACGTTGGCCCAGCGCGAGGGCGCCACGCCCTTCATGGTGCTGCTGGCGGGCTTCTCCGCGCTGCTGTCCCGTCATGGCGGGCAGGATGACCTGTGCGTGGGAACGCCGGTGGAGGGTCGTGATCGGACCGAGCTGGAAGGGCTCATTGGCTGCTTCGTCAACACGCTGGTCCTGCGCATGTCGCTGGCGGGCGCGCCGTCCTTCCGGGAGTTGATTGGCCGCGCGCGGGAGACCGTGCTGGGGGCCTTCGCGCACCAGGACGCACCCTTCGAGGAACTGGTGAAGGCGCTCCAGCCCGAGCGCGACTTGGGCCGCAGCCCGCTGTTCCAGGCCATGCTCGTGATGCAGGAGGACCCGCTGCCAGAGTTGGTGATTCCGGGGCTGCGGCTGAACGTCCAGCCGCAGCCGAGTCTCACGGCGAAGTTCGACCTGCGACTTATCATCACTGACACGGCGGACGGCTTCTCCGCGAACCTGGAGTTGAGCACCGACCTGTTCGAGCCGGAGACCGCAACGCGCCTGCTGGAGCACCTGCGCGTCCTGTTGGAGGCGGGCGTCCGTGAGCCAGGACAGCAGGTGCACGCGCTTCCCCTGATGACCTCGGCGGAGCGGCACCGGGTCCTGGTGGCGTGGAATGACACGGACCGCCCTCGGCCGGGAGTGAGCGTCCTGCATCGGCTCATCGAAGCGCAGGTGGACCGCACACCGGATGTCGTGGCGCTGAGCTTCGAGAGCGACACCCTCACGTATCGGGAGCTGGACCGGCGCGCGAATCAGCTCGCGCGCTACCTGCGGGCCCGAGGCGTGGGGCCGGACACGCGGGTTGCGCTGTGCGTGGAGCGTTCGCTGGAGATGGTGGTGGGGCTCCTCGGCGTGCTCAAGGCGGGGGGCGCCTACGTGCCGCTCGACCCGGAGTACCCCCGCGAGCGACTGGAGTACATGCTCGCGGATGCCGCGGCGCCGGTGCTGCTGACGCAGGCTCGGTTGTCGGAACGCCTGCCTCGGGGCGACGCCACCGTGGTGTGTCTGGACTCGGAGTGGGACGCGGTGGCGCGCGAGCGCGAGGAGCGTCTCGATGTGACTGTGGAAGGGAGCGGGCTGGCGTACGTCCTCTACACCTCGGGCTCCACGGGCCGGCCCAAGGGGGCGATGAACACGCATGCCGCCATCTGCAACCGGCTCCTGTGGATGCAGGAGACCTATGGGCTGGATGCGAGCGACCGCGTCCTCCAGAAGACGCCGTTCAGCTTCGACGTCTCCGTGTGGGAGTTCTTCTGGCCGCTGCTGGCGGGCGCGCGGTTGGTGATGGCGCGGCCTGGCGGGCACCGGGAGCCCGCGTACCTGACGGACACCATCGCTCGCGAGCACATCACCACGTTGCACTTCGTGCCGTCCATGCTCCGGCCCTTCCTGGAGGAGACGGAGCTGGCGGTGTCCTGCGCCAGCCTGAGAAGGGTGTTCTGCAGTGGCGAGGCGCTGCCTCCCGAGCTGAGGGACCGCTACTTCTCATGCCTGCTCGCCGAGCTTCACAACCTCTACGGCCCGACGGAGGCCGCGGTGGACGTGACGGCGTGGGCCTGCTCACGTGAGGACCGTGGGCATGTCGTGCCCATCGGGCGTCCCATCACCAACGCGCAGATGTACGTGCTGGATGCGCGGCTGCGTCCCGTGCCGACGGGTGTGCCGGGTGAGCTGTACATCGGGGGGGCACCGCTGGCGCGCGGCTACTGGCAGCGGCCGGACCTGACCGCTGAGCGATTCCTCCCGGACCCCTTCGCGGCGCAGCCGGGGGCGCGGATGTACCGGACGGGCGATCAGGCCCGCTTCCTGGCGAATGGCGCCATCGAGTACCTGGGCCGCCTGGATGACCAGGTGAAGGTACGGGGCTTCCGCATCGAGCTGGGAGAGATTGAAGCCGTGCTGTCCCTGCACCCCGGAGTGCGTGCGGCGGCGGTGGCGATTCGAGAGGACGTCCCGGGAGACCGGCGCCTCGTGGCGTACGTGGTCGCGTCTTCGGGGGACGTGGCATCGGAGCTTCGGGCCTTCCTCGGTGAGCGACTGCCCGAGCACATGGTGCCGTCGGCCTTCGTCACGCTGGACGCGCTCCCGCTGTCGCCCAGTGGGAAGCTCGACCGTCGTGGCCTCCCCGCACCGGTGCGGGGAGTGCACGGGTGTGGTGCGTCCCACGTCGAGCCGCGTAACGCGCTGGAACTCGAGCTCGCGCACATCTGGGCGGGCGTTCTGGGCGTCGAGCGGGTAGGCGCCGAGGACCGCTTCTTCGAGCTGGGCGGTGACTCCATCCTCGCGCTTCAGGTAATTGCGCGGGCGCGGCAGGTGGGCATCCACCTCACCGCGCGCCAGCTTTTCCAGTATCCGACGGTGGCAGGGCTGGCCCAGGTGGCGACGAGCCGTCGTCGCGTGGGAGACCAGGGCCCGGTTGTAGGGCCCGTGCCGCTAACGCCCATCCAGCGGTGGTTCGTCGAGCGCGAGCTTCCCGAAGCGCATCACTTCAACCAAGCGTTGATGCTGGAGCCCCGTGAGCGCCTGGAGTCGGACGTGCTGGCGCGTGCATTGCGGGCGCTCGTGGACCATCACGATGCGCTGCGACTGCGGCTGTCGCGGAATGAGGCGGGGTGGGCGCAGTCGTGCGCGGAGCCAGGGGGCGACGTGCCACTGCGTCTCGTGGACCTGTCCGGGTTGGATGCAACCGCGCGAGCCGTGGCGATGGAGCGCACCGCCACGGAGGAGCAGGCGGGTTTGGACCTGAACGCGGGGTGCCTCCTGCGCGCGGTGTTGTTCGACCCGGGGCCAAATCGGACAGGGCGGTTGCTGCTGGTCATCCACCACCTCGCGGCGGACGGTGTCTCCTGGCGCGTGTTGTTGGAGGACCTGGAGACGGCGCTTGGGCAGCTTGCCCGTGGCGAGCTCGTGGCGCTTCCCGCGAAGACGACGTCGTTCCAGGCCTGGGCACGACGGCTGGAGGCGCATGCCGCCTCGGGAGTGCTCGCGGAGGAGGGGGCCTACTGGCGGGACGTGCTGAGCGTGGATGTGGCCGCGCTTCCTCGGGATGCACCGGGTGGGGTGAACTCGCAGGGCTCGGAGCGCGTCGTCACAGTGGCGCTGGATGCCGACGTGACGCACTCGCTGCTTCGTGCATCGGCGGCGATGTCACAGCCGGGCCTTGAAGACGTGCTCCTCACGGGTGTTGCGAGCGCGCTGGCCCGATGGAGTGGCGAGCGCCGACTGCGCATCGACCTGGAGGGCCACGGGCGCGACGAGCTGTTCGACGACGTGGACCTCTCCCGCACGGTAGGGTGGTTCACCGCGTTGTTCCCCGTGCGTCTGGAGTTGCCGGAGGGGTTGGCGGCCGCTTCCGTGCTCGCGTCGGTTCGCGCGGCACGCGAGCATCGGAAGGGCAGAGGCGTTGGATATGGCCTGCTGCGCTACCTCCGTCATGAGGCCGGCGCTTCGTCTGAGGTCCTCTTCAACTATTTGGGGCAGCTCGACTCGGGTGCCCGGGACTCGGCGCTGTTCACGCTGGCGCCCGAATCCACGGGGGCCTCGCAGGGGACGCGTGGGCTCCGGAGCCATGTGTTGGAGGTGGTGGCTCGCGTCGTGGGCGGACGCCTGGAGTTGGCCTGGCATTACAGCGAGGCGCTGCATTCGCGCGCGCGCATCGAAGCCCTGGCGCGTCACTGTGTCGAAACGTTGGTGGAACTCGCGAGCGCGACGGAGGAGCGTCATGCGCTCTCACCCCTCCAGCATGGGTTGTTGTTCCAGGTGCTGCTGGAGCCCGGCACCGGCGCGTACTTTGAGCAGCGAAGCTGGACGCTCGCCGGTCCGCTGAACGCCGGAGCACTCCGGCGGGCATGGGAGGCGGTGTCCGAACGACATTCCTCACTGCGCACCTCGTTCCTCTGGGAGGGGTTGGAGGCCCCTGTCCAGGTGGTCCATGCACGCGCGACCCCCGTGTGGACTGAGCTCGACTGGCGCGGGCGCTCCTCGGAGGAACAATCCCAGTCACTGGCCGCGTTCCTGCGTGAGGACCGGGCGCAGGGCTTTGTCCTGTCGCAGGCGCCGCTGATGCGGCTGGCGCTGATTCGACTGGAGGACCATGCCTGGCGGTTCGTCTGGAGCTTCCATCACCTGCTGCTGGATGGGTGGAGTCTGGCGCGCGTCCTTGGCGAGGTGCTCGATGCTTACGCGGCGATTGCCGCGGGGACAGATTGGCGCCCGCCCGCCGCGATGGATTTCCGCGCCTACGTCGAATGGCTGGGGCGCCGCCGACCTGAGCAGGACGAAGCCTTCTGGCGGGAGCAACTTGAGGGCATCGAAGCGCCGACGCCATTGCCTGCGGAAGGAGGCTCCACCGCTGCGCATGACACGGGTGAGCACGCGCTGGATTTGGACGAGGCCGATACCGCTGCGCTCCAGGAGTTCGCACGCCGCCATGGGCTCACGCCGAGCACCCTGGTCCACGGTGCGTGGGCGTTGCTGTTGTCTCGCTATGGGGGCGGGCAGGACGTCATGTTCGGGACGACGCTCGCGGGCCGTCCGCCGGAGCTATCGGGCATCGAGGAAGCCGTCGGGTTGTTCATCCACTCGCTCCCGGTTCGCGCGCGTATCCAGCATGGCGCCGAGTTGCTGCCCTGGCTGAGCGAGCTTCAGTCCCTGCTGGTGGAGCTGGGACAACGGGAGCACGTCCCGCTCACCCAGCTTCAGGGGTGGAGTGACATTCCCCGAGGCACGCCGCTCTTCGAGAGTCTCCTCGTGTTCGAGAACTACCCGGTGGATGCGGCGCTCGCGCGCGGTGCGGCCGGGTTGGAGCTGCGGGACTTCGCGGCCTTCGAACGCACGCACTATCCGCTGACTGCCGTGGTGGTTCCGGGCCGCTCCATGCGGCTGAAGCTGCTGTACCGACAGGAGCGAATCTCAAAGGTCGCCGCCGAGCAGTTGCTGACGCACTGGCGCGGGCTGCTTCAGGCGATGTGGAGTCGTCCTGAGCAGCGGCTGGGCGACGTGTCCCTGCTGTCGGAGGCCGAGCGGCGCCGCATGCTGGTGGATTGGAACGCCACCGCGACCCCGTACCCCCGCGAAGCCACGGTGCATTCGCTGTTCGAGTCCCAGGCCGCGCGGACGCCAGAGACCGTGGCGGTGCGGTATGGCGGCACGTCGCTGACGTACGCCGAGCTGAACGCGCGGGCGAACCAGGTGGCGCGCCGGCTGGGCGCCTTGGGAGTCCGACGTGGGACTCACGTGGGCCTCTGCGTGGAGCGCTCCGCCGAGCTGGTCGTTGGGATGCTGGGCATCCTCAAGGCGGGGGCGGCCTACGTGCCTCTGGACCCGGCGTACCCGCGCGAGCGGCTCGCATGGATGATCGCGGATGCGGGGGCACCCGTACTGCTGACGCAGGAGCGGCTGCGGGGTGCGGTGCCTTCGGAGAGCGTGAGTGTCCTCACGGTGGAGGAGGTCTCGGCACAAGTGGACGTCGCTGAAACGGCGGCGCTTGGAGCCGAAGTCGGCGCAGTGGATGCCGCCTACGTCATCTACACCTCCGGCTCCACGGGGACTCCCAAGGGCGTCTGCGTTTCCCATCAGGCCGTGGTCCGGCTGGTGGTTGAGACGGACTTCATCCGCGTGGTGCCCGAGGATCGCGTGGCGCAGGCATCCAATGCTTCGTTCGACGCGGCCACGTTCGAAATCTGGGGTGCGCTCCTCAACGGTGCCCGAGTGGTTGGCGTGGAGCGGGAGACAGCGCTCTCCCCGAGTGCCTTCGCGTCCTGGCTGCGGGAGGAGGGCATTCGCGTCCTCTTCCTCACGACGGCTTGGTTCAACCAGGTGGCCGCGGAAGTGCCGGACGCCTTCAGCGGGTTGAGACAGCTCCACTTCGGAGGAGAGGCCGTGGACCCGAGGCCGGTCCGCCGTGTCCTTCGTGAAGGTGCTCCCGAGCGGCTGCTGCACGTCTATGGCCCCACGGAGAACACCACCTTCTCCACGTGGCACCTCGTGACGGACGTGCCCGAGGGAGCCGTATCGATTCCCATCGGGAAGCCGCTGGCGAACACGGTTCAGTACGTGCTCGACGAGGACATGGCGCCGGTGCCGCCAGGAGGCGTGGGGGAGCTGTGGCTTGGTGGCGACGGACTCGCCTGGGGCTATCTGGGACAACCCGCGCTGACGGCGGAGCGCTTCGTTCCGAACCCGTTCAGCGAGCGCCCGGGGACGCGGCTCTACCGGACAGGTGATCGGGTCCGTCTGTTGGCGGATGGGGCGGTGACCTTCGAGGGCCGCGTGGACGCGCAGGTGAAGGTGCGAGGCTTCCGCGTGGAGCCGGGCGAGGTCGAGGCCGCGCTGCTGCGTCACCCGGACGTCCGGCAAGCCGTGGTGTTGGCGCGAGAGGATGAAGCAGGGGGCTCGCGGCGCCTGGTGGCCTACGTCGTACCGACCGCGGAGGCCGCCGCGACTCCCGAGCCTTCGCTCCTGCGGACCTTCCTCGCCGCGCACTTGCCGGCGTACATGATGCCTGCCGCCTTCATGGTGCTGGAGCGTCTGCCCCTGACGCCCAACGGCAAGGTGGACCGGCGTGCACTGCCCGCGCCCACCGTCGAATTGGAGGTCATCGCACCGAGAGGCCCCGAGGAGGAATTGCTCGCGCGACTCTTTGGTGAGCTGCTCGGCGTCTCCCGGGTTGGAGCGTCCGACAGCTTCTTTGATTTGGGTGGTCACTCCCTGCTGGCCACTCGGGTCGTCACGCGGATTCACGCCACCTTTGGCGTCGCCTTGTCGCTGCGGGAGCTCTTCGACAACCCGACCGTGGCGAGGCTGGCCGGGCGCATCCGCGAGGCCCGGCAGCCATCTGGCGCGGCGCGCCCGCCGCCCATCGTCCCAGTGTCCAGGGACAACCCCTTGCCACTGTCCGCGATGCAGGAGCGCTTGTGGTTGCTGGAGCAGCTCCAGCCGGGCACGGCCCTCTACAACGTCCCCTGGGCCGCATGGCTCTCCGGGCCGCTGGACGTGCCGGCCTTGGAGCGGGCGCTGGCGGGGCTGTTCCTCCGTCACGAAGCCCTGAGGACCACCTTCTCTAGCAACGCGGGAGAGCCTGTCCAAGTCATCCATCCGAGCGGCAACGTAGCGCTTCTCGTGGTCGACCTTGGGGGGCTTCCGGAGGAGACGCGTGAAGCACAGGCCGTGCTCGCCGCGTTGGAGGAGGCTCGCCGCCCGTTCGATCTGGTGAATGGACCACTGTGCCGGGCATTGCTGATTCGCAAGGCTGATGATTCGCACCTGCTGGTCCTCACGCTGCACCACATTGTCTCGGACGGGTGGTCGCTGGGCGTCGCCGTGCGGGAACTTTCGGCGCTCTACGCCGCGGAGCTGCAGGGCCGGCCTTCCTCGCTGCCAGTGCCCACCATCCAGCCAGCGGACCATGCGGTGTGGCAGCGCCAGTGGTTGCAGGGAGAGGCACTCGCGGCGCAGGTCGGATACTGGAGAAGGCAGCTCGCCGGAGCGCCGCCCGTCCTGGAGCTCCCCAAGGACTTCCCCCGGCCGAGCTTGCAGCGCTTCCGGGGTGACACGCTGGCGGTGCGTTTCCCCGCCGAGCTGTCGGAGGCGTTCCGTGCGCTCTGCATTCGCGAAGGCGTCACGCCCTTCATGGGCCTGCTGGCGGCCTTCCAGCTCTTGCTGTCGCGGGTGTCGGACCAGGAGGACGTGTGTGTGGGAACGCCCATCGCGGGCCGGCAGCAGCCTGGGCTGGAGAACCTGATTGGCTTCTTCGTCAACACGCTGGTGCTCCGCGCGCGTCTGCCGCGCTCGAGCTCCTTCCGTGAACTCCTGCGGCAGGTGCGGGAGACGACGTTGGACGCGTACGCCCACCAGGACGTTCCGTTCGAGAAGCTGGTGGAGGCGCTGCAACCACCTCGGAGCTTGAGCCACGCGCCCCTGGTGCAGGTGGTGCTCGCGCTCCACGAAGCCTCGCACCAGGACGTCGCGCCGGAAAGGCTGGCCCTGCGCCCAGTGGAGCTGGCCTCGGGGACAGCGAAGTTCGACCTCACGTTGTCCCTGACGGACGCGGCAGAAGGGTTCACCGGAACCTTGGAGTTCGACGCGGACCTCTTCACGCAGGAGACGGCCGCGCGGCTGATGAAGGGGCTCCGGGTGTTGCTGGAGAGCGCGGTGGCGGATGCGGGCCAACGCCTGGGCGAGCTGCCGATGATGGACACAGCGGATCGTCAGCGCCTGCTCGTGTCGTGGAACGACACCGCGGTGGAGTACCCCCGAGAGGCGTGCCTCGCGGAGCTCTTCGCGGCGCAGGCGGCGCGCTCGCCGGAGGCAGTCGCAGTGGTGTGCGAGGAGGCTCGGCTCACCTACGCGGAGCTGGACCGGCGGGCGAACCAGCTTGCGTGGTACCTGCGCAAGCGTGGCGTGGGACCGGGAACACCGGTGGGGCTGTGCGTGCAACGTTCGCTCGACCTGGTGGTGGGGATGCTCGGCATCCTCAAAGCCGGTGGCGCCTACGTGCCGTTGGACCCCACGTACCCCCGCGAGCGCCTGGCCTTCATGGTGGAGGACACGCGCCTGCCCGTGGTGCTGGCGCAGCAAGCGGTTGTGGCTTTGCTGCCTTCGGGCAGTGCGGACGTGGTGCTCCTGGATTCGGCCTGGGATGAAATCGCGTGTGAGTCCACGGTTTCTCCTCGCGTGACGGTGCCGGCGGAGTCGCTGGCGTATGTCATGTACACGTCGGGCTCCACGGGGCGGCCCAAGGGCGTCTGCGTGCCGCAGCGCGCGGTGGCTCGGCTAGTGCTGGGCTCCCGATTCGCGCGTTGGGGCGCGGGCGAGGTCTTCCTCCAGTTGGCGCCCATCTGCTTCGACGCCGCCACCTTCGAGCTGTGGGGCGCGCTGCTGCACGGCGCGAAGCTGGTCCTCTTTCCAGCGCAGCCTCCCACGGTGGACACACTCAAGGACGTGCTGGCACGTCACGGTGTCACCACGTTGTGGCTCACGGCCGCGCTCTTCGAGGCGCTCTCCGCCGCGAGGCCGGACGCCCTGGATGGCGTGCGGCAGCTCCTGGCGGGCGGTGACGTGCTCCCACCGGCAGCGGTGCGGGAGCGGCTTGGGCGCGGCGGCATCCTGGTCAACGGGTATGGGCCCACCGAAGGCACCACCTTCACCTGCTGCCATGTGATGGAGGGCGCCGTCGCGCCGGGGGCCATTCCCATTGGCCGGCCCATCGCCAACACGCGGGTGTACGTGGTGGACGCGGCGTTGCGCCCCGTGCCGGTGGGCGTACCGGGTGAGCTGCTCATCGGTGGAGACGGCCTGGCCTGGGGTTATCAGGGACGGCCGGAGCTGACGGCGGAGCGCTTCGTTCCGGACTCCTTCGGCTCGGAGGCGGGCGGGCGGCTGTACCGGACGGGCGACAGCGTGCGCTACCGCGAGGACGGCACGCTGGAGTTCCTCGAGCGGTTGGACGGTCAGGTGAAGGTGCGTGGCTACCGGGTGGAGCCAGGCGAGGTGGAGGAGGCGTTGCGCCTGCACCCGTCGGTGGCCGAGGCGGTGGTGGTGGCGCGGCCCGACCGCGCGGGAGGCAAGCGGCTGGTGGCCTACGCAGTGCCTCGGACAGGGGAGACGTTGGACCCCCACGGCCTTCGTGGCTTCCTGGCGGAGTCGCTGCCCGAGTTCATGGTGCCTTCCGCGCTGGTCCCGTTGACGGCGCTGCCGCTCACGCCCGTGGGCAAGCTGGACCGGCGCGCGCTGCCGGAGCCGGAGGTCTCGCGTCCAGCAGGGAGTGCCTTCGTGGAGCCCACCACCGCGCTGGAGCGTCAGGTGGCGGCGCTCTGGGCGAAGGTGCTCGGCGTGGAGCGGGTCGGTGTGGAGGACCACTTCTTCGCGGACCTGGGCGGCAGCTCCATGTCCGTGGTCAAGGCGTGCGCATTGCTGCGCGACGAGCTGAAGCGCGACGTTCCGGCGACGCGCTTCTTTGAACATCCCACGGTCCGCGCGTTCGTCATGTCCCTGGAGCGGGACGGCGAGACGGCGGCAGACACCCAGGACAATGAGGCCCACGTGGATCGCGCCCAGCAGCGGCGTCAGGCGATCCGCCGGCAGGGTCGGCGAGGGAATCACGGCAATGGCTGAGCTTGATGACATGCAGGGTGAGGACTCCAGCAGCGACATCGCGGTCATCGGCATGGCGGGGCGCTTCCCGGGCGCTCGCAACCTGGGTGACTTCTGGAACAACGTCCGAGGCGGCGTGGAGTCCATCTCGTTCTTCTCCGAGGACGAACTGGAGCGCTCGCCGCTCATCCCCGAGGACCTTTGGCGGCACCCGCGCTTCATCCGCGCGGGGGGCATCCTCGAAGGCGCGGACGGCTTCGATCACGGCTTCTTCGACATCCCGCTGCGCGAGGCGCAGTGGATGGACCCGCAGCAGCGCGTGTTCCTCCAGTGCGCCTGGGCGGCGATCGAGGACGCGGCGTATGACCCCTCTCGTTACAAGGGTCGCATCTCGCTCTACGCGGGCGCCGGTTCGTCCGGCCACCTGCTGAACCTGCTGAGCGAAGCGCGGAAGGACGCGGGCGCGGGCCTGGAGTTGGCCACCGCGGGCCCGGAGAGCCTGGCGATGAAGGCGTCCTTCAAGCTCCAGCTCCGGGGCGAGAGCGTCGCCGTCTACACCGCGTGCTCCACTGGCCTGGTCGCCATCCACATGGCCTGTCAGAGCCTGCTGACGCGGCAGTCGGACATCGCGCTCGCGGGCGCGGTGCGAATCGCCAGTCCGCAGCGCACGGGTTACCTGCACCAGGATGGGCTCATCTTCTCGCCGGACGGGCACTGCCGCGCCTTCGACCACCGCGCGGGTGGCACCGTGGCGGGCAACGGCGCGGGCGTGGTGGTGCTCAAGCTGCTGTCGGACGCGCTGCGGGACGGTGACCACGTCCACGCGGTCATCAAGGGCTCGGCCGTCAACAACGACGGTCAACAGAAGGTCGGCTACACGGCGCCGAGCATCGAGGGCCAGACGGAGGTCGTCGCGGACGCGCTGGCTTATGCGGGCCTGGGTGGTGACGACATCAGCTACGTGGAGGCTCACGGCACGGGCACGTCGCTGGGCGACCCCATTGAAATCGCCGCGCTGACGCGGGCGTTCCGGAAGACGACGGAGCGCTCGGGCTACTGCGCCATCGGCTCGCTCAAGACGAACCTGGGGCACCTGGATGCGGCGGCCGGCGTGGCGGGGTTCATCAAGGTAGTCCTGTCGCTTCAGCACGGCGAGTTGCCGCCGAGCCTCCACTTCGAGCGCGCCAACCCGGAGATTGACTTCGAGCGCAGCCCGTTCTTCGTCAACACCGCGCTCAAGTCGTGGCCGCGGGAGAATGGGCCGCGCCGTGCGGGTGTGAGCTCCTTCGGCATCGGTGGGACCAACGCCCACGTCGTGCTGGAAGAGGCGCCCCCGGAGGCGGAGAAGGCGCGCGGTCACCGTCCATTGCACGTGGTGACGTTGTCCGCTCGGACGCCGTCCGCCCTGGAGGTGATGGCGCGCGAGCTGGCGACGCACGTGGAGTCCGCGCCGGGACTGGCGCTGGAAGACGTGGCCTTTACCCGGAACGTGGGCCGTCGTTCCTTCGAGCATCGCCGCGCGGTGGTGGCGGCGGATGGGGCTGAACTGGCGGAGCGGTTGCGCAAGCCCGCGGCGGTGGAGGCGGGGCGGAATCGCCGCGTGGCCTTCCTGTTCCCGGGGCAGGGGGCGCAGGCGGTGGGCATGGGCCGCGAGCTGCACGCGGTGGAGCCGGGCTTCCGGAAGGACGTGGACGCGGCGCTGGCACGGCTGGAGCCCTCGCTTGCCGCCGAGGTGCGCGCGCTCCTGTTACCCGCGCAGGGGCATGAGGCCGTCGCGGCCCAGAAGCTGGCGGACCCTCGCGTCGCGCTGCCCGCGCTCTTCATCGTCGAGCACGCACTGGCCCGACTCTGGATGTCCTGGGGCGTCCGGCCGCATGCGGTGCTGGGCCACAGCTTTGGTGAGTACGCCGCGGCCTGCGTGGCGGGTGTGTTGTCTCCGGAGGACGGCCTGCGGCTCGCGGTGATGCGTGGCGCGCTCATGGCGCGGATGCCCGCTGGCGCGATGCTCGCGGTGGGGTTGGAGGAGGCGGAGGTCCTTCCGTTGCTCGGCGAGGGACTTTCGCTGGCGGCTGTCAACGGCGAGGGCCGATGTGTCGTCTCGGGCCCGGTGCAAGCCATTGAGGCGTTGCAGGCCACGCTGTCGAGCCGCGGCGTGGGCATGGTGCGGTTGCCTTCGGCCCATGCCTTCCACTCCAGCGCCGTGGAGCCGCTGATGGTGGACCTGGCGCGGGCGGTGTCCTCGCTGCGCCTCCAGGCGCCGGCGCTACCGTATGTGTCCAGCCTCACGGGCACGTGGATTCGTCCGGAAGAGGCCACTGACCCCACGTACTGGGCTCGGCAGATGCGGCAGCCGGTGCGCTTCGCCGCGGGCCTGGAGACGCTTTTCGCGGATGGGTGCAGTGTCCTGCTGGAGGTGGGACCAGGGACGGACCTGACGTCGCTGGCGCGGGGACGGGCGCGCAAGGAGCGGCAGCTCGTCGTGGCGCCTTCGCTGCGCCGCCGGCCCACGGAGAGCGATGCCCGTGGGCTGTTGCAGTCCCTGGGAGACCTCTGGGCGGCCGGTGTGGACGTCGCCTGGGAGAAGTTCCATGGCGCGGAGCCTCGCCGCCGCGTGTCGCTGCCCACGTATCCGTTCGAGGAGAAGTCCTGCCGTTTGGAGTCGTCAGGCGCGCCGCTCGCGTTGCCCACGGCCTCCGGGCCGGTGGCAGGGGCCGCGCTGGCCGGCAACAGCTCCGTGCTTCCCCTCGCCACCCCTGGCGCATCGGCTCCCGTCACGGTTGGGGAGATCCAGCAGCGCGTCATGGATATCTGGCGCGAGCGTCTGGGCGCAGTGGAGGTCGGCCCGGATGACGACTTCCTGGAGCTGGGTGGCAACTCACTGATGGCGGCGCAGATGCTGACCCGTCTGCGTGAGACGTTCTCCGTACAGCTCCCGCTGAGCGCGCTGTTCGAGGCCCCCACCGTGGCGGGCATCTCGGCGCGCATCGAGGCGATGCTCCAGGCGGCGGGTCCCCTGGAGGGCAGGGCGGCATCCGAGGTGATGTTCCGCATCGACCGCGCGGGTGAGCTGCCGCTGTCCGTGGTGCAGGAACGCGTCTGGCGGATGGAGCAGCTCGACCCGGGGAACCCGTCCCTCAACATGCCCCTGGCGGTGCGCATCTCAGGCGCGCTGGATGCCCCGGTCCTGGAGCGGAGCGTCAACGAAGTCATCCGCCGGCATGAGATGCTCCGCGCGACGTACCGCGTGGAGGACGGGCGCGTGCGCCAGCGGTTCTCCGCCGAGGTCCGCATCCAGGTGCCCGTGGTGGACCTGCGTTCCCATGGGGGGGACCGGGAGGCGGAGGCGCTGCGGCTGGCATTGGACGAGGCGGTGCGGCCGTTCTCCCTGGAGCACGGGCCCATCGTCCGCGCCAGTCTGCTGCGCCTGGCCGAGACCGAGCACCTGATGCTGCTCACGGTGCATCACATCGCCTCGGACACGCTGTCCATGGTGGCTTTCTTCCGTGAGGCCGCGGCGAACTATCAGGCGTTCCTCGCGGGGCAGCCCGCTCCGCTGCCGGAGCTGGCGGTGCAGTACGTGGACGCGGCGGCCTGGGAGCGCCGCTCGCTCGCGGGTGGAACACTGGCGGCTCAGGAGGCGTACTGGCGCGAGGTGCTGGCGGACCTGCCTCCGTCGTTGGAGCTGGCGGCGGATCGGCCGCGAGGGGCCGACCTGCGGCTGCGCGGCGCCCGCTTCCCGGTGGCCTTCTCGCGTGAGCTCAGCGCGGCGTTGATGGGCTTCAGCCAGCGCGAGGGGGTGACGCCCTTCATGACGCTACTGGCGGCCCTGGCGTCGGTGCTCGCTCGGTACTCGGGGCGCGAGGACATCGTGGTGGGGACGCCGGTGGGCAACCGTGCCCGTGGCGAGCTGGAGCCCCTCATCGGCTTCGTGGCCCATGCGATGGCGCTGCGCACCGATCTGTCAGGTGACCCGTCGTTCCGCGAGCTGGTGGCGCGTGCTCGTGAGACGACGGTTGGCGCGTCCAGTCACCAGGACGTCCCCTTCGAGCACCTGCTGCCGTTGGTGGCCTCCGGCAGGGACCCGGCACGCTCGCGGCTGTGTGACGCGGCGCTGGTGCTGCACGCGCACGTCACCACGGCGCCGCCCTCCGTGGCGGGCCTGGACATGCAGTTGGTGGAGGTGCCGGGAACGCCCGCGCAGTTCGGTGCCACGCTCGGTGAGCTGACGCTGCTGCTGAACGAGAGCGAGAGCGGCGGCTTCCACGGTTTCATCGAGTACGCCACCGACCTCTACGACGAGCCGCGCATCGCGCGCCTGTCGGCCCACCTCCAGACGTTGCTCGGGGCGGCCCTCGCGAACCCCGACCTTCGCGTGTCACGGATGCCGCTGGCGGCACCGGAGGAACGGAGCGCTGTCGCGCGGGGGCCTGCGTCCTCGGTGCAGAGCCTCCAGGTCGAGGGCCTCGCGATTCCCAGCATGCCGCCCGCCGGTGGGTCGTCGAGCATCGGGCATCGGGACCTCGCGGATGTGACTGTGCTGGCTCGATTCGCGTCGTGGGTGAAGCGGACGCCGGACGCGGTGGCCATCAGCATGGGTGAGCGCCGCCTGTCGTGGCGGGAGCTGTCGGAAAGGGCCCGAGGTCTCGCGGCCCGGTTGAAGCAGGATGGCGTAGGCCGGGACGTGCCGGTGGCGGTGCGCATCACGCCATCCGTGGAGTCGGTCATCGCGCTTTGGGGCGTGCTGGAGGCCGGAGGCGCGTGCCTCCCCGTGTCGGCTGGTGAGGTCGCGGAGCTGGCGTCCCTGCTTCCTGCGCAAGGATCTCGGTTGTTGCTGGTGCCTCGCACGGAGGACGTGCCGGCGTTGCCGAAGGGAATCCGCGCCATCGCGGTGGACTCCGTCGATTCGAGCGCGGATGCGACGGCGCCCGTGCCCGGGGAGAGGCTGGCCTTCATCGTTCCAGCGCCTGAAGCGCTGGGAGGCCACGGCCGGGTCATGCTGAGCCACCGCAACGTGGCGCACGTGTTGGCCTCCCTGGATGCCCGGACGGGCGCGAGCGGGGGGGACGTGTGGTTGGCGGTGGGTGGTCCTTCGGCTGACCCGTCGGGACTGGACCTGCTGTGGGCACTGGCGCGTGGGATGCGCGTCGTCCTTCCGCCCGAGCAGCTCGCCGCGCGCTTCGCCGTCCTGGGCCGCAAGCCGGACATCCGGCGGCCTCTCGACTTCAGTCTTTCGTACTTCGCCAACGATGAGGACTCGCTGGGCGAGGAGAAGTACGAGCTGCTCCTCGAAGGCGCGAAGTTCGCGGACGCACACGGTTTCTCCGCGGTCTGGACGCCGGAGCGGCGCTTCCACTCCTTCGGCGGTTTGTATCCACAGCCTTCGGTGGTCGGCGGCGCGCTGGCGATGCTCACACGGCACGTGCAGATTCGCGCGGGCAGCGTGGTGTTGCCGCTCCATGACCCCATCGAAGTCGCCGAGCAGTGGTCCGTGGTGGACAACCTGTCCCGTGGACGCGTGGGGCTTTCATTCGCCACGGGGTGGCACGCGAACGACTTCTCGCTCTCACCGGGGACCTTCGACCGGCGGCGCGAGGTGCTCATCGAGCGCCTGGAGGAAGTGCGGCGACTGTGGCGCGGCGGCACGGTGCTGCGGCGCAACGGCGCGGGCAATGAAGTGGAGCTGGCTCTGCGCCCCAAGCCGAAACAGGCGGAGCTGCCGGTCTGGCTGACGTCCACGGGCAACCCGGAGACGTTCCGGAAGGCCGGTGAGGTGGGGGCGGGCATCCTCACCAACGTGCTGGGCCTGGGCTCCAATCTGGACGAACTGGCGACGAAGGTGGCGCTGTACCGCGAGACGTACCGCAAGGCGGGACACGGCTCAGGCCAGGGGCACGTCACGTTGATGCTCCACACCTTCCTCGGCCAGGACCTGGACGAGGTGCGCGAGGCCGTGCGCGAGCCGCTGCTGCGGTACTTCCGCAGCTCGGTGGACGTGTTCGCCAACCTGGTGGCCAGCCAAGGTCTTCAGGTGGACGTGCGTGGCCTCACGCCAGAGGACGTGGAGGTGATGCTCGGCCAGGGGGTGGAGCACTACATCAAGGAAGGTGGCCTCTTCGGCTCGGTGGAGGACTGCGTGCGCGTGGTGGAGCGCGTGCGCTCCCTCGACGTGGACGAGATTGCCTGCCTCGTCGACTTCGGCGTGGCGCTGGAGCCGATGATGTCCAGCCTCCGCCTGCTGGACGTGGTGCGGCAGCGCAGCCAGGTGCAGGCTCTGCCCGCAGATGCGGTGCTGGCCGAAGGCGATGCTGGATTCGGCGCACTTCTGTCGCTGGTGCAAGACGAGGGCGTCACCACGCTGCGCTGCGCGCCGTCGCAGGCGCGTGCCCTGGCGGAGCTTCCTGGCGCCGAGGCGGCGCTGGGGAGTGTTCGTCTCTGGGTGATCGGGGGCGAGCCGGAGGACGTCACCAGCTCGGCGCGGCACGTGGCGGTGGCGTCCTCCTTGGTGGGCGCGGCGTGGCCGTCTCCCGCTTCGGCGCCCGTGTACGTGCGGGATGCGTCCGGCGAGCCGGTTCCGGTTGGCGTGGTGGGAGAGCTGGCCCTGGGCGGCGCGGCGGTTCCGCTGGGCTTCTGGAATGACCCGGAGGCCACGCGGGCGCGCTTCATCTCCGTCCCCGGTTCGGACGAGCGCTTCTTTGTGACGGGCCAGCGTGCCCGTTTCCGCGATGCCGGCGAAGTGGAGTGCGTGGCCCCCGCGCGTGCGACCAAGGCGCGGCGTCCTACCACGCAGCCGGCCCGTGGCACCGTGGGCCCCAAGCCCTCTACGCTGCAGACGGCGCGCGCGGAGGTTTCCTCGGCGACCGCCACGCCTGTGGTGCGGGTGGGGCGGGACAAGCCGCTGCCGCTGTCCTTCCCGCAGCAGCGCATCTGGTACCTCCACCAGTTGGACCCGGCGGGCATCGCGTACAACAACACCGTCACCCTGCGTCTCGATGGCGCGGTGGACGAAGGCCTCTTGGATGCCGCGCTGAACGCGCTGGTCCGCCGGCATGAAGTCCTGCGCACCACCTTCGCGCTCGAAGACGGCGGTGCGTACCAGGTGATTGCCGACGCCATGCCCCTGGTGCTGGAGTGGCTGGTGGCTCGAGGCGGCACGCTGGAGGCGCGGGAGGCGGACGCGCTGAAGCAGGCCCTGGCCGAGGCGCGAAAGCCCTTTGACTTGATGCATGGGCCGGTGATGCGAGCCGTGCTGATTCGCATCAGCGAGGCCGTGTCCGTGCTGCACCTCACGCTGCACCACATCGCCTCGGACGGATGGTCTGGGGGCGTGCTCTTCCGCGAGCTGGTGGCGGGCTACGAAGCGCTCGCGGCGGGACGGCCGTCGCCGCTGCCGGAACTCCCGATTCAGTACGCGGACTACGCTGTGTGGCAGCGCGGCTGGCTGGAGGGGCCGGGCATGGGGGCCCAGCTCGCGTACTGGAAGAAGCAGCTCGCGGGCGCGCAGGTGTTGGAGCTGCCCACGGATCGTCCGCGTCCCGCGCGCTGGACGGGCCGGGGTGGCCGTCTCCAGGTCTCCGTGGACAAGCCCGTGATGGACGCGGTGTGGGCCGTGGGCCGTCGCGAGGGAGCCACGCCCTTCATGGTGCTGACGGCGGCGTTCCAGACGCTGCTGCACCGGTACTCCGGGCAGGACGACATCATCGTCGGCACGTCCGCTGCGGGCCGCAACCGTCCGGAGCTGGAAGGGCTCATCGGCTGCTTCCTGAATACGCTCGCCATCCGAGGCGACCTGTCGGGAGCCCCCACCTTCGTGGAACTGCTGCGCCGGGTGAAGGTGGCGTCGATTGGCGCGTATGCCCACCAGGAGATTCCGTTCGAGCGGCTGGTGGACGAGCTGCGCGTACCGAGAGATCCGAGCCGCATGCCGCTGGTCCAGGCGATGCTCACGTTCCACAACACGCCGCCCGTCGAGGTCCGAACGCCAGGGCTGGGCGTGAAGATGGTGGAGTTGGACATCGGTGCCACCAAGGTGGACCTGTCACTGGAGCTGCGTGAGACGCTGGAGGGACTCACGGGTGCCTTGGAGTACCCGGCGGATCTGTTCGACCTGTCCACGGTGGAGTTGATGTGGGAGCGCTTCGTCCGGCTGCTCCACGGCATCGCCGCGAATCCGTCGCAGCGCGTGTCGGAGTTGCCGCTGCTGTCCGACGCGGAGCGCCAGCGGATGCTGGTGGAGTGGAACGACACCCGCGAGCCCTTCGCGGCGGACGCGACGCTGCATGGCTTGTTCGAGGCCCAGGCCGCCCGGACGCCGGATGCGGTGGCGGTGGTGGCCGAGGGCCAGCAACTCACGTACGCGGAGCTGGAGGAACAAGCCAACCAGCTCGCGCACCACCTTCGCACGCTGGGCGTGGGTCCCGAGGTCCGCGTGGGGCTGTGCGTGGAGCGCTCCGTGGAGCTGGTGGTGGGACTCCTGGGCGTGCTGAAGGCCGGCGGCGCGTTCGTCCCCTTGGACCCGACGTACCCCACGGCTCGGTTGACGCACATGATGCGGGACGCCGGTCTGTCCGTCGTGGTGACGATGGATGACATCGCGGACGTGCTCCCCGCGGGTGGCGAGCTGCTCGTCGCGCTGGACGGAGACGGACGCCAGCTCGCGCGCAACCCGTCGGAGCCACCTCGCGTGGGTTCGTTGCCGGAGCATCTGGCATACGTCATCTACACGTCCGGCTCCACGGGCACTCCGAAGGGCGTGCTGGTGCCGCATCAGGGCCTCTGCAACACCCTGGGCACCATCATCCGGGCGCATGACGTGCGGCCAGGGCGGCGTGTGCTCCAGGCGGCAGCGCTCGGGTTCGACGCGTCCGTCCTGGAGGTGCTGTCCACGCTGGTGGCCGGAGCGGAGCTGCATCTGGCGCCGCGCGAGTCGCTGCTACCGGGAGAGCCCCTGCGCGAGCTGTTGGAGTCACGGGGCATCACCACGGTGACGCTCACGCCTTCGTCCCTGTCGCAGTTGGAGCCGGAGGGCCTTCCCTTGCTGGAGACGGTCATCTCCGCGGGAGAAGCCTGCTCGCCGGAGCTGGCGCGGCGATGGAAGCCGGGGAGGCGACTGCTCAACGGCTACGGACCCACCGAGGCGTCCGTCTGCGCGACGCTCTCCACCGAGCTGGACGTGGAGCGCCCGGACATCGGCCGTCCCGTCGCGAACATGCGCGCGTACGTGCTGGACGGGCAGGGGCAGCCCGTGCCTCCGGGCGTGCCGGGCGAGCTGTACCTGGGCGGACCGGGCGTGGCGCGTGGCTACCTGGGACGGCCGGAGCTGACGGCGGAGCGCTTCGTCCCGGATGCATTCTCGGGAGAGGCGGGGGCGCGGCTGTACCGCACGGGCGACCGGGTCCGCTTCCTCGCGGACGGGCGCCTGGAGTACCTGGGCCGCACCGACTTCCAGGTGAAGCTGCGCGGCTTCCGCATCGAGCTGGGGGAAGTGGAGGCGGTGCTGCGCCAGTACCCCGACGTGCGTGACGCGGTGGCCCTCGTGCGCGAGGACACGCCGGGAGCGCGGAGGCTGGTGGGGTACGTCGTGCAAGCCGCCGAGCTGGACGCATCGGCGCTGCGCTCGTTCATGAAGGAACGGTTGCCCGACCATCTGGTGCCCGCTGCCTTCGTCGCGCTGGACGCGCTTCCGCTGTCACCCAGCGGGAAGGTGGACCGGGCGGCGCTGCCGGCTCCGGACGCCGCGCGCGGAGGCAACGCGAAGGAGTTCACCGAGCCGCGCACGGAAGCGGAGAAGGCGTTGGCCGCGCTCTGGGCGCAGGTTCTGGGCGTGGAGCGCGTGGGCCTGCACGACAACTTCTTCGAGCTGGGCGGTGACTCCATCCTGGGCATCCAGATTGTCTCCCGGGCCAAGGCCCTGGGGCTGGAGCTGGAGCCGGCCATGCTCTTCGAGCGACAGACGCTCGTGGAGCTGGCTGCCGCCGCCGGGACGGCGAAGGCAGGCACGGCGGAGCAGGGGCTGGTGGAGGGGCCCGTGCCGCTGACGCCCATGCAGCGCATCTTCTTCGACGAGTGGGCGTTGCCTCAGCCGCACCATTACAACCTGGCCGCGGTGCTGGAGGTGCGCCGCCCGGTGGATGCCGCGCTGTTGGAGGAGGCGTTGCGGGCGCTGGTGTCGCACCATGATGCGCTCCGGCTGCGCTTCACGCGGGCGCCGGAAGGCTGGCGTCAGTCCATCGCGGGCGTGCCCGAGCGAGTGCCCGTGAGGCGCGTGGACCTGTCTTCCGTGCTGGAGGCGGAGCAGGGCGCCGCATTGGAGTCCGTGGGCGCGGAGGTCCATCAGAGCCTGGACCTGGGCGAGGGACTGCTGCTGCGCGCGGCCTTGTTCGAGCGGGGCGCGGGCCGGACGTCCCGGCTGCTGCTGGTGGTGCACCACCTGGCGGTGGATGGTGTATCGCTCCGTCCGTTGCTGGAGGACCTGGAGACCGCGTACTCGAATTTGGAGCGAGGCGCTCCGGTGTCGCTGCCGCCGAAGACGACGTCCTTCAAGGCGTGGGCGGAGCGGCTGTTGTCGCATGCTCGGACAGACGAGGTGGCGCGAGAGCTGCCGCTCTGGAAGGCCTCAAGTGATGTCCCCTCGCTTCCTGTGGACCTGCCAGGCGGAGACGACACCGCGGGCTCGGAAGCGCTGGTGACGGTGACGCTGGGCGTGGACGAAACGAAGGCGCTGGTGGGCGAAGTGCCCCTGGCGTACCGGGCGCGCGTGGATGAGGTGCTGCTCACGGCGGTGGCACGCGCGGTGTCTCGCTGGACGGGAAGCCGCGACGTGCGGCTGGAGCTGGAGGGACACGGGCGCGAGGCCCTCTTCGGTGACGTGGACCTGTCTCGCACCGTGGGCTGGTTCACCAGCACCTTCCCGCTGGAGGTGGAGTTGCCGGAGACGGGCAGCCCAGGAGACGCGCTCCGGACGCTGCGGGATGCGCGGCGGCGGTTGCCGGTGAATGGCATGGGCTACGGCTTGCTGCGCTACCTGCGCGAAGACACGGCCCAGACGCTGCGCGCCGCGCCGCGCGCGGAGGTTGGGTTCAACTACCTGGGGCAACTCGACGCGGCGGCTCGGGGGGCGGAGCGCTTCGCCCTCACGGAGGAGCCGAGCGGCGCGTGGCATGGCGCGGGAGGCCGCCGGCCGCACCGTCTCGAGGTGAATGCCGTGGTGTCCGAAGGCCGGCTGAAGGTGGCCTGGGCCTACAGCACGCGCGTCCACCAGCGGGCGACCATCGAAGCCGTGGCTGACGACTTCCTGTCATCGCTGCGTGAGTTGATGGAGAGCCGGAGTACGCCGGACGCGGCGCGCCGTTCGCCTGGGGACTTCCCGCTCGCGCGACTCTCGTCCTCCTCCCTGGACCGCTTGCTACGGCAGTTCCCGGCCGTGGAGGACATGTACCCGCTCACGTCGCTTCAGCAGGGCATGCTGTTCCATGTCGCGCTTGCGCCCCAAGGCTCGGGTGTCTTCCATGAGCAGTTGGCGTGGACGTCACGCGGGAACGTGGATGTCGCCGCGCTGCGACAGGCGTGGGCGGTGGTCATCGCTCGCAACGCCGTCCTGCGAACGTCCTTCATCCACGAGGGACTGCCGGAGCCGCTCCAGGTGGTCCATGCCAAGGCGGACCTGCCCTGGACGGAGCACGACCTGCGCGGTGTTCCCGCCGAGGAGCAACGCGCCCGGTTGGAGGCGCTGGTCCGTGAGGACCGTGCCCGTGGCTTCAACCTGGCGCCCGCGCCTCTGGCCCGGATGGAGGTGGTTCGCCTAGCCGAGCAGGAGTTCCGCTTCCTCTGGAGCCACCACCATCTGGTGATGGACGGGTGGGGCGTGGGCGTGATGTTGCGGGAGGTCTTCGCTTGCTACGCGGCGCTGACGCAGGGGCGCGACGCTGCGTTGCCTCGCCCCGCGTCTTGGCGCGACTACATGGCCTGGTTGCAGCGGCAGGACTTGTCTCGTGCCGAGGCGTTCTGGCGCGAGGAGCTCGCGGGCTTCACCACACCCACGCCGCTCCCCGGCGCCCGGGCCGCCGCGCCCGGGATGGAGGCCGCTGTCACGGGTGAGGAGATTCTGTGGCTGTCGCAAGAAGCCACGGCCGCACTTCAGACCTTCGCTCGGCGCAACGCGGTGACGCTCAACACGCTGACGCAGGGCGCGTGGGCGCTGCTCCTCGGGCGCCATGCGGGCCAGGAGGACGTCGTCTTCGGAGCCACTGTCTCCGGGCGGCCCGTGGACCTGCCGGACGCCGAGTCCATGGTGGGCCTGTTCATCAACTCGTTGCCCATCCGCGTGGGGCTGCCTTCCAATGCGCGGGTGGTGCCCTGGCTGCAGAAGCTCCAGGCACGGCAACTGGAGATGCGTAAGTACGAGCACAGTCCGCTGGTCCAGGTGAAGGGCTGGAGCGACATGCCTCGGGGTCTGCCGCTTTTCGAGAGCTTGCTCATCTTCGAGAACTATCCGCTCGACACCTCGCTGGGACAGGGCGTGCCGGGGCTGGAGGTGGTGGATGTGGAGAGCCGTGAGCAGGGCAACCACCCGCTCATTGCCTATGTGGTTCCCGGTGACAGGCTGCGCTTGAGCCTGGCCTACGCTCCCGAGCTGCATGGCTCGGACGTGGTGGCCGAGTTGCTGGAGCACTGGCGCATCCTGCTGGAGGCACTGGCCTCTGGCGTGGAGCGGCTCGCCGACGTGACGTTGCCGGGAGACGCCGAGCGGCTTCATGCCATGGCCAAGGCGCAGGTGGGCTCCATGGGGCACGCCGCGGAGTACGTCGCCCCCTCGACGCCAGAGGAGCTGGCGCTGGCGGGGATCTGGACGGAGCTGCTCGGCCGGCCGCGCGTTGGCGCTCGGGACGACTTCTTCGCCTTGGGCGGACACGTCGGGATGGCCGCGCGGATTGTGGCGCGCGTGCGTGAAGCGTTGGGCGTGGAGCTGCCGCTGCCGGCGGTGTTCGAGTCGCCCACGCTTGCTGGCATGGCGGAAGTGGTGTCCCGGATGGCGGGCTCGATGAAGCAGCTCGCGGATGACGCCATTGCACCGGCGTCGAGGTCGCTGGACCCGGCCGCGTTGGACCAACTGTCGGACGAGGAACTGGACGCGCTGCTGGACGCGACCGAGGTGGAGAGCTGAGCCATGGGGAACGAGACGGACAAGAAGCCCACGCTCACGCGCGAGGAGAAGCTCGCGCTGCTCGCGAAGCGGTTGGAGAAGAAGCCCCGGCCCGCGTTGCCGCTGACGTTCTCCCAGCAGCGGGTGTGGTTCCTGGTGCAGCGCGCACCCGGGCTGCCTGCCTATCACCTGCCGTTGGTCCTGGAGCTGTCCGGCCGCCTGGATGAGGCCGTGCTGGAGCGGAGCTTCCAGGAAGTGGCTCGGCGCCACGAGTCGCTGCGCACGCACTTCGGCGAGGTCTCCGGCACACCGGTGCAGTTCGTCGATCCCCAAGCACGCCTGCCGTTCACGGTGGAGGGACTGGAGGACGTCCCCGAGGCGGCGCGCGAAGTCGCCGTGCGGCAGCGCATCCAGCTCGAGCTGGAAACACCGTTCGACCTGTCCCGCGGCCCACTGGCTCGCGGCGTGTTGCTGCGCGTGGCTCCGGAGCGCCATGTGCTCCTGGTGGTGGTGCACCACCTCATCGCCGACCATGTGTCCATGGGCGTGCTCACCCACGAGATGGTGGCGCTCTATGACGCCTTCGCCCAGGGCCTGCCGTCGCCGCTGCCTGTGTTGCCGCTCCAATATGGGGACTACGCGGCCTGGCAGCGGGGCAAGCTTCGAGGTGACGCGCTCGACGCGCACCTGGAGTTCTGGCGCAAGCGGCTGGAGGGCGCGCCGCATGAGCTAGAGCTGCCCACGGATCGCCCGCGGCGCTCCGCGACCGGACGGGCTGCTCAGCGCAGGGCCTTGTTGCCCGTGTCATGGGTGGAACGCCTCGAGTCGCTGGCGCAGGCCGAAGGCGCCACGTTGTTCATGGCCGTGCTGGCGGGGCTCCAGGTCCTGCTGTCTCGTTACACCGGACAGAAGGACCTGCTCATTGGCGCCTCGCACACGAACCGGGGCAGGCAGGAGACGAAGGGGCTGGTGGGCCTCTTCGCCGAGCCGCTGGTCCTGCGAGCGGACCTCTCCGCCCGGCCGGGCTACCGTGAGCTCCTGCGCCGCGCGAAGGCGGACACGGAGGAGGCCTTCGCGAACGCGCATGTTCCTTTCGAACCGCTGCTGAGTGCATTGGGCGTGGAGCAGGACCCGACGCGCGCACCGATGTTTCAGGTGCTCTTGGGGGAAATCGACGCACCGCCACCGCTTCGCCAGGTGCAAGGGCTCGACGTGCGTGTGCTCGACGCGGATGTGTCGAGCACCGACGTGGACCTGACCCTGATGATGTCCCGAGGCCCTGAGGGCCTTGCGCTCACGGCCATGTACAACGCGGAGTTGTACGACGCGGCCACCATCGAGGGACTGCTGGGCTATCTGGAGACGCTGCTCGGCGCAGCGGTGACGTCACCCGACCGGCCTGTGGAGACGCTGGTGATGCTCCCGGTCGAGGAGCGGCACCGCTTGCTGGAGACGTGGAACGGCGCGAAGGAGCCCCTGCCTCCGGACGCCTGCGCCCATGCATTGTTCGAAGCGCAGGTCGCGCGGACGCCGGACGCCACCGCCGTGGTGTCCGGCGGCGAGTCCGTGACGTATCGCGAGCTGAACGTGCGGGCGAACCACGTGGCGGCACGCCTGCGAGCGCTCGGCGTGGGCCTGGAGTCCCGGGTGGCAGTGTGCGTGGAGCGCTCGGTCGAGTTGCTGGCGGCGTTGCTGGGTGTGCTCAAGGCGGGTGGCGCCTACGTGCCGCTGGACCCGGAGTACCCAGCGGAGCGGCTGGGCTACATGCTGGAGGACAGCGCTGCTCGCGTGGTCGTGGCACGGCGGCAGTACCGCGAGAAGTTGGGCGAGGCACCAGGGCGGGTCTGGTTGGACGTGGCGTCGCTCACGCCGGGCGCAGAGGAGATGACGTCCGGGCCGACCGTCGTCGTTCCACCGGAAGCCGCGGCGTACGTGCTCTACACGTCAGGCTCCACGGGGCGGCCGAAGGGCGTGGTGGTGCAGCACCGCTCACTGGTGAGCTTCATTCGCGCGGAGTGGCAGGTTTGCCCGGTGGAGCCGGGCGACCGGGTGCTCCAGTTCGCGTCCATCAGCTGGGATACCAGCGCGGAGGAGATCTATCCGTGCCTCACTCGCGGCGGCACGCTGGTGCTGCGCTCGCCTGAGATGCTGGACGTCCCGGAGGTCTTCCTGGCCCGGTGTGAAGCGGCCGGCATCACCCAGCTCAACCTGCCCACGGCCTTCTGGCATGAAGTCACGGCGAGCCTGGATGAAGGCAAGGCGCGTCTGCCCTCGGGTTTGAAGTGGGTGGTTATCGGTGGTGAGCGCGCCGTCCCCGCGCGGGTGTCGCAGTGGCGGCAACGCGTGGGCCGCGCGGTGCCTCTGCTGAACACGTACGGCCTCACCGAAGTGACAGCGGTGGCCACGGCCGTGGACCTGACCACTGACACCGAGGACTCCGGGCGCGAGGTGGCCATTGGCCGGCCGCTGGCGAATGTCCGCATCTACGTCCTCGACGGGGAGTTGGAGCCAGTGCCCGCGGGTGTGGTGGGCGAGCTGTACGTCGGTGGTGAAGGTGTGGCGCGCGGGTATCTCGGCCGGCCGGAGCTGACCGCGGAGCGGTTCGTCCCCGCGCCGCAGGGGGACGGGGCACGGCTGTACCGCACCGGCGACAAGGCGCGATGGCGGCGGGACGGCGTACTGGAGTACCTGGGCCGGGGTGACTCGCAGGTGAAGGTGCGCGGTCATCGCATCGAGCCCGGTGAGGTGGAGTCGGCGCTGCTCGGGCAACCGGGCGTGCGCGAGGCGCTGGTCGTGGTGCGCGAGGACGCACCGGGCGACAAGCGACTGGTCGCCTACGTGGTGCCGCGCGATGGACGCCTGCTGGAGAGCGGCGAGGTGCGTGCGGGCCTGGAGTCGCGCCTGCCGCGATTCATGGTGCCGCAGGCGGTGGTGGTGCTGGAGCGGCTTCCGCTGCTTCCAAACGGGAAGGTGGACCGCAAGGCGCTGCCCGCGCCGGAGGCGGTACGGGAGTCTCGAAAGGAGGCGCACGTCGCGCCTCGCACGCCGGTGGAGCAGATGCTCGCGGGCTTCTGGGCGGAGGTGCTGCGCCTGGAGACGGTGGGGCTGCACGACAACTTCTTCGAGGTGGGCGGACACTCGCTGCTGGCCATGCAACTGGTCGGGCGGGTCCGTGAAGCCTTCCGAGTGGACCTGCCGCTGCGCGACGTCTTCGAGTCGGCCACGGTGGCGGCGCTCGCGGAACGGATTTCCAGGGCGGTGGCAACCGCGGGCATTCCGGCGCCTCCACTGAAGCGGATGGAGCGCGGCGGCACGGCTCCGTTGTCATTCGCGCAACAGCGCCTATGGTTCCTGGCGCAGCTCGACCCGGCGAATACGTCCTACAACCTCTGGGCACCCGTGCGTGTAACGGGGGCGCTGGACGTCGGTGCGCTGGCACGGAGCTTCGAGGCGTTGGTTCGCCGGCATGAGGCGCTGCGCACCACGTTCCGAGCCGAAGGTGGCTCACCGGTGCAGGTCATCTCCGCGGAGACGCAGGTGCCGCTGGAGGTGGTGGACCTGTCCGTGTTGCCAGTGGGCGAACGCGAGGGCTCGGCGAAGGCACGGACCGAAGTGGAAGTGGGCCGGCCGTTCCAACTGGAGCAGGGGCCCTTGCTGCGTACGGTGCTGCTCAAGTTGTCCGAGCAGGAGCACGTGTTGGTGCTGGTGATGCACCACATCGTGTCGGACTACTGGTCCATGGGCATCCTCGTGCGGGAGGTGGCCGCGCTCTACGAGGCATTGTCCCAGGGGTGGCCGGCACAGCTGCCCGAGCTGTCCGTGCAGTACGCGGACTTCGCGATGTGGCAGCGCGATTGGCTCAAGGGGCAGGTGCTGGAGTCGCAGCTCGCGTACTGGCGGACGCAGCTTGCTGGGACGCCGCGAGCGTTGGAGCTTCCCACGGACAAACCGCGACCTGTGACGCAGACGTTCCGGGGCGCGAACCTTCACGTCCTGTGGCCAAAGGCGCTATGGCGTGAGGTGGAGTCGCTCGGCCGACGCGAAGGCGCGACGCCCTTCATGGTGCTGCTGGCCGCGTTCCAGACGGTGCTGTCGCGCTACTCGGGTCAGGACGACGTGAGCGTGGGGGCTCCCATCGCAGGGCGTTCGCACTCGGAGACGGAGGGGCTCATTGGGTTCTTCGTCAACACGCTGGTTCTGCGGTCGAAGCTGTCGCCCGCGCTGATCTTCCGCGCACTGCTGAGGCAGGTCCGTGAGGTGACCCTGGGCGCCTATGCGCACCAGGACGTGTCATTCGAGAAGCTGGTGGAGGAACTCCAGCCCGAGCGTGACCTGAGCCGCAGCCCGTTGTTCCAGGTGACGCTGACACTTCAGAACACCCCCGCCGCCGAAGTCCAGCTGAGGGGCATCACCCTCAAGGGACTGGCGGCGGAGGAGAAGACGTCGAAGTTCGACCTGTCACTGGTTGTGGAGGAGGTGCCGGACGGCGTCGTGGCGATGGTCAACTACAACAGCGACCTGTTCGAAGCCGGGACGATGGACCGGATGCTCGGACATCTCAAGGTGCTGTTGGAGGCCGCCGTCGCTGAGCCGGAGACGCGGCTGGCCGAGCTGCCGCTGATGGGGAGTGAGGAGCTGCAGCGGCTGGTGAAGGAGTGGAGTGGGACGGCTTCGACGTATCCGCGCGATGCCGGCCTGAGTTCCCTCTTCGAGGCGCAGGTTCAGCGGACGCCAGACGCGGTGGCGGTGGAGTACGAGGACCGGCGATTGACGTACGCGGAGTTGAATCGCCGTGCGAACCAGCTGGCGCACCACCTGAGGGCCATGGGTGTAGGGCCGGAAGTCCGGGTGGGACTGTGCGTGGAGCGCTCGCTGGAGCTGGTGGTGAGCGTGCTGGGCATCCTGAAGGCAGGGGGCGTGTACGTGCCGCTGGATGCCAGCTACCCGCTAGAGCGACTGGCGTGGATGAAGGCGGAGGCCGGCGTCGCATTACTGGTGGCGCAGGAGAAGCTGGCGGACGAGGTAGCCGCGGGTGGCGAGTTGGTGGTGTGCGTGGATACGGAGTGGGACACGCAGATTGCTCTGCAACCGGAGGTCACACCGAGCACCCAAGTGGGTGGAGGCAACCTGGCGTACGTGATGTTCACGTCGGGGAGCACGGGGAAGCCGAAGGGCGTAGGCGTGCCTCACCGAGCGGTGTCACGCCTGGTGCTGGGGACGGACTTCGCGCACTTCGGGCCTGAGGAGGTGTGGCTGCAACTGGCGCCCATCTCCTTCGATGCATCGACGCTGGAAGTGTGGGGCGCGCTGCTGCACGGCGCGAAGCTGGTGGTGTACCCGGCGGGAACGCCGACGTTGGAGGAGCTGGGCCGGAAGCTGGAGTCGTCAGGCGTGACGTCGCTGTGGCTGACGGCGGCGCTCTTCGAGCAGATGCAGGCGAGGCAGCCGAAGGCGCTGGCCAGTGTCCGTCAGCTGCTTGCAGGTGGTGACGCGCTGCCAGTGTCCCGCGTGAAGGAACGACTGGCGGCAGGTGGCCTGCTCATCAACGGGTACGGCCCGACGGAGAACACGACGTTCTCCAGCACGTACCGGATGGAGAGGCCCGAGGAAGTAGGTGCCTCGGTGTCCATTGGCCGGCCGGTGAAGAACACGGTGGCCTACGTGCTGGACATGGTGATGCGCCCAGTGCCTGTGGGCGTGCCGGGTGAGCTGTACGTGGGCGGAGACGGGCTGGCAGTGGGGTACGTGGGACGCCCGGAGCTGACGGCGGAGCGCTTCGTACCAAGCCCATTCGGTGAGGGAGAGCGGCTGTACCGCACGGGGGACGTGGTGCGGTGGCTGGGGAACGGGACGCTTGAGTTCCTGGGCCGAGCGGACACGCAGGTGAAGGTGCGTGGTTACCGGATTGAGCTGGGAGAAGTGGAAGCGGTGCTAGCCCAGCACAGTGGCGTCAATGAAGCCGTGGTGGTGGCGCGGGAAGACGGGAACGAAGGCAAGCGGTTGGTGGCCTACGTGACGGCGCAGGGAGGGGCCGCACTGGATGCGGGTGCACTGCGAAGCCACGTGAAGCAGCGGCTACCGGAGTACATGGTGCCGTCGGCGTATGTGGTGCTGGAGTCGCTGCCGCTGACGCCCAACGGCAAGGTGGATCGCAAGGCGCTGCCCGCTCTAGAGGCGCAAGGCCCGAAGACGGCACACTTCGAGGCGCCTCGCACGGCGACTGAGCAGAAGCTGGCGTCCATCTTCACCGAGGTGCTGAACGTCGAGCGCGTCGGGCTCGACGGAGATTTCTTCGAGTTGGGCGGACACTCGCTGCTGGCAACGCAGTTGGTGTCACGCGTCCGGGAGTCCTTCCAGGTGGAACTCCCCCTGAGGGACGTCTTCGAATCTCCGACGGTGGAGAAGCTCGCTCTCCGGCTGGAGGAAATGCACGCGGGGGCTTCATCCCTTCATGCACCGCCCCTGAAGCGAGGCCCTCGGTTGGGGGCACTGCCGCTATCGTTCGCTCAGCAGCGGCTGTGGTTCCTCGAACAGCTGGAGCCAGGGAGCCCCGTCTACAACATCCCCTTGGCCATCCGGCTTTCGGGTGCTCTGCGAGTCGATGCACTGGAGCGCGCGCTTCGTGAGTTGGTGCGGCGCCACGAAGTCTTGCGAACGACGTTCCGCTCCGAGGGCGGGACGCCCGTACAGATCGTCTCCCACCAGGCGGAGAATGTACTGCCGGTGGTGGACCTGTCGTCGCTCTCGTCCGAGGCGTCCGAGGCGGAGGTCGATCGACTGCTGCGTGAGGAATCCCTCCGCGGGTTCGACCTCGCCAGCGGACCGTTGCTGCGCACGCGATTGCTGAAGCGCTCCGAGGCGGAGCATGTGCTCCTGGCGAACATGCATCACATCGTCTCGGACGGGTGGTCCATGGGCGTCATCGTCCGGGAACTCGCGGCGCTCTACGGGGCCTTTCGCGAAGGACAGCCGTCGCCACTGCCTGAACTGGACGTGCAATACGGTGACTTCTCCGCGTGGCAGCGCGCCTGGCTGGAGAGTGGCGCGCTTCAGCGGCAACTGGATTGGTGGCGCCAGCAGCTCGAAGGAGCCCCTCAGGTCCTCTCGATTCCCACGGACAGGCCGCTGCCCGCGGTTCAGACCTTCCGAGGCGCGAATCTCCCGGTCAGCATCCCACCGGCGTTGTCCTCAGGCGTGAAGGCACTGGCGCAGCGGCATGGTTCAACGCCGTTCATGGTGCTGCTGGCGGGCTTCCAGGTGTTGCTGGCCCGGTACTCGGGGCAGGACGACCTGGTGGTGGGAACGCCCGTCGCCGGACGTAACCGCGCGGAGACAGAAGGGCTCATCGGCTTCTTCGTCAACACCCTGGCGCTGCGGGCACGCGCGTCCGCTGAGAAGCCGTTCCTCACGCTGCTTCGCGAGGTGAAGGATGCGGCGCTGGGTGCCTACGCGCATCAGGACATTCCATTCGAGCAGCTCGTGGAAGAGCTTCAGCCGGAACGCACGCTCAGCCACTCGCCGCTGTTCCAGGTGATGTTCTCCCTGCAGAACACGCCAGTGCCGGAGGCGCTCGTGCCCGGGCTCTCGATGAGCGCGATGGACACGGAGATCGGCGCCGCGAAGTTCTTCCTGACGCTGGCGTTGGAGGACCTGCCGGACGGCTTCTCCGGCGTCTTCGAGTACAACGCGGACCTCTTCGAGCCGTCCACCGTCCAGCGCATGGCCGCACACTGGCTCACGCTGTTGGAGGCTGCCGTAGCCTCCCCGGACCGCCGTTTGTCCGAGCTGTCGCTGCTCTCTCCCCAAGAGCGGCACCAGCTCCTGGTGGAGTGGAACGACACCACAACGGAGTATCCACGCGATACGCCTGTGCACGTGCAGTTGGCGGACCTGGCGACGCGCACTCCGGAAACGGTGGCGCTCGCTTGGGAGGGGGGGCAGCTCACTTTCGCGGAGCTGATGGCGCGGAGCCGCTTGTTGGCGGCGCATTTGCGGCGCTTGGGAGTGGGCCCCGAGGTCCGAGTGGGCCTCTTGGCGCGCCGATCGCCGGAGTTGGTGGTGGGACTGCTCGCCATCCTGGATGCCGGTGGTGCCTGGGTGCCGCTGGAGCCGGACGCTCCCCGTGAGCGGCTGGCGCGCATCCTGGAAGACACGGAGCCCGCGGTACTCCTCACCCAGCGGGCGTTGCGAGACCTGGTGCCCGCGACCTCGATGCCCGTGGTGTTGCTCGAGGATGACCTTGGGTCAGTCGCCGCTGGGACTTGGGAGGCGAGCGCGGTGGCGGACAACGCCGCTTACGTCCTCTTCACCTCGGGGTCCACGGGACGTCCGAAGGGCGTGCTCGTCTCCCACCGCGCATTGGCGCGACACACGGCGTGGTTCGTCGCCGCGTTGAAGCTGGGCACGGGCGACCGGGTGTTGCAGAAGGCCTCTGCTGGCTTCGACGCCGCGGTGCCCGAGCTGCTGGCCACGCTGGTCTCTGGTGCTCGGCTGGTCATCGCACCGCCTGCTGCCGAGAGCGACACCGAGGTGCTGTTGGCCGCGTTGGAACGCCAGCAGGTCACGGTGCTCCAGTTGGTTCCGTCGCAGCTCCGCGTCCTGTTGGCGCATGAAGGTGTGGCGCGAGCCGCGGGCCTGAGGGTTCTGGTATCCGGGGGCGAGGCGCTGCCGGTGGAGCTTGTTCATCAGGCTCGGGAGCGGTTGCCGTCCACGCTCATCATCAATGCGTACGGACCGACCGAGACCACGGTCGATGCCACGGCCTGGCTGGGAGGCGGCCTGGGCGAAGGCCCCTTCGCGCCCATTGGCCGACCCATCGCGAACACTCGGGCCTACGTCCTGGATGCACAGGGCCAGCCGGTCCCCGTGGGCGTCCCAGGTGAGCTCTTCGTCGGCGGAGATGGCCTGGCTCGCGGGTACGTGGGCCGGCCAGACCTGACGGCGGAGCGTTTCGTGCCGGACGCCTTGGGACGTACGCCGGGGGCCCGGCTCTATCGCACGGGTGACCAGGTGCGTTGGCGCTCGGGGGGCTCGCTGGAGTTCCTGGGCCGGGTGGACGCGCAGGTGAAGGTGCGGGGGCACCGCGTCGAACCCGGCGAGGTGGAGGCGGTGCTTGCGGAGCACTCGGCCGTCCACGTCGCCGTGGTGGTGTCGCGCACGGACGTTTCGAATGAGACGCGGCTCGTGGCCTACGTGGTGCCAGTCGATGCGTCAGGCGCGGTGGATGCCACGGCGCTGCGGGCCTTCCTGGCGGAGCGCCTGCCTTCGGCCATGGTGCCCTCGTGGTTCGTGGTCCTGGAGTCGCTGCCGCTGCTCCCCAGCGGGAAGGTGGACCGCAAGGCGCTGCCCGCCCCTGACGTGGACGTCAGCGAGCGACAGTACGTGGCACCCCGCACCCCGACGGAAGAGCTGCTGTGCGGCTTCTTCAGCAGGGTGCTGGGCGTGGAGCGGGTGGGCATCCACGACGGATTCTTCGAGCTGGGGGGCCACTCGCTCCTTGCGACACAGCTCGTCTCGCGGGTGCGTTCGGCCTTCCGGGTGGAGCTCGCTCTGCGGGAGTTGTTCGAGGCGCCCACGGTAGCGGAGCTGGCGCGTCGCATCGAACAGGCGAAGCGGTCTGGGGCCGAGATGCCGATGCTTCGGAGCCCGGCGGAGCCTCGCGCACGTGAGCTGCCCTTGTCGTTCGCGCAGCAGCGGCTTTGGTTCCTGGATCAACTCCAGCCAGGAAGTGCGTTCTACAACGTGTCCGCGGTGGTGAAGTTGACCGGCCCGCTGGACCCGACTGCGCTGGAGTGGAGCTTCGAGGAGCTGGTGCGTCGCCATGAGGCCCTGCGGACGACCTTCCGGGCCAAGGGTGGGACCCCGGTGCAGGTCATCTCGGCCGAGCCGACGCTCGCCTTCGCTGTGGTGTCCCTGGAAGCACTGGATGACTCCGAGCGCGATGCCGCTGCGAAGCGCTGGGCTGAAGAGGAGGCCCAGCGGCCCTTCGACCTGAAGAAGGGGCCGTTGCTGCGAGCCACGTTGCTACATCTGCGGGAGCGGGAGCACGTGCTGGTGCTGGTGATGCACCACATCGTGTCGGACGAATGGTCCATGGGCATCCTCGTGCGCGAGGTGGCCGCCCTCTACGAGCCGTTGTCCCAGGGACAGCGCTCCTCGTTGCCTGACCTTCCGCTCCAGTACGGCGATTACGCTGTCTGGCAGCACGAATGGCTGGCAGACGACGTGTTGGAGACGCAGCTCGGATACTGGCGACAGCAGCTCGCTGGGGCGCCGAGTGCGTTGGCGTTGCCCACGGACAAGCCTCGCCCGGTGATGCAGACGTTCCGCGGGAGCATGCAGGAGGCGCTCTGGCCCTCCGAGCTCTGGGCCGCGGCGAAGGTGCTCGGGCAGAGAGAGGGCGCGACACCGTTCATGGTGCTGCTCGCGGCCTTCCAGACGGTGCTGTCGCGCTACTCGGGCCAGGACGACGTGAGCGTGGGCTCGCCCATCGCGGGCCGCACGCGTGAAGAGACGGAGGGGCTGATTGGCTTCTTCGTCAACACGTTGGTGCTGCGGACGAAGGTCTCCCCTGTGTCGAGCTTCCGCGAGCTGCTCGCTCAGGTGCGGGAGGTGACGCTGGGGGCGTATGCGCACCAGGACGTGCCGTTCGAGAAGTTGGTGGAGGAGCTTCAGCCCGAGCGTGACCTGAGCCGCAGCCCGTTGTTCCAGGTGACGCTGACGCTGCAGAACACGCCTTTCTCCGAGGTCCAACTGCGGGAGCTGACGCTGAAGGGCGTCGACGCCGAGGAGAAGACCTCGAAGTTCGATTTGTCGCTGCTCGCGGAAGAGGTGCCGCACGGGTTTGCCGTGGCGGTGAACTACAACAGCGACCTGTTCGAAGCCGCGACGATGGAACGGCTGCTGGGGCACCTGCGGGTGTTCCTGGAAGCCGCTGTGAGCGCTCCAGAGACGCGGCTGGCCGAGCTGCCGTTGATGGGCAGTGAGGAGCAGCAGCAGCTGGTGAAGGAGTGGAGCGGGACGGCGTCGGAGTACCCGCGCGAAGCCAGCCTGAGTTCCCTCTTCGAGGCGCAAGTTCAGTGGACGCCGGACGCGGTGGCGGTGGAGTACGAAGGCCAGCGGCTGACGTACGCGGAGTTGAATCGCCGTGCCAACCAGCTGGCGCACCACCTGAAGGGCATGGGTGTGGGGCCCGAGGTGCGAGTGGGGCTGTGCGTGGAGCGCTCACTGGAGCTGGTGGTGAGCGTGCTGGGCATCCTGAAGGCGGGAGGCGTGTACGTGCCGCTGGATGCCAGTTATCCGCTAGAGCGACTGGCGTGGATGAAGGCGGAGGCCGGCGTCGCCGTGCTGGTAGCTCAGGAGAAGCTGGCGGACGAGGTGGCCACGGGCGGCGAGCTGGTGGTGTGCGTGGACACGGAGTGGGACACGCAGATTGCCCTGCAACCGGAGGTCACACCGAGCACGCATGTGGGTGGAGGCAACCTGGCGTACGTGATGTTCACGTCAGGGAGCACGGGGGAGCCGAAGGGCGTGGGCGTACCGCATCGGGCGGTGTCACGCCTGGTGCTGGGGACGGACTTCGCGCACTTCGGGCCCGAGGAAGTGTGGCTGCAACTGGCACCGATTTCCTTCGACGCATCGACGTTGGAAGTGTGGGGTGCGCTGCTGCACGGCGCGAAGTTGGTGGTGTACCCGGCTGGGACGCCGTCGCTGGAGGAGCTGGGCCGGAAGCTGGAGTCGTCAGGCGTGACGTCGCTGTGGCTGACAGCGGCGCTCTTCGAGCAGATGCAGGCGCGGCAGCCGAAGGCGCTGGCCAGTGTCCGTCAGTTGTTGGCGGGGGGGGACGCGCTGCCAGTGTCCCGTGTGAAGGAACGACTGGTGGCAGGTGGCCTGCTCATCAACGGGTATGGCCCGACGGAGAACACGACATTCTCCAGCACGTACCGGATGGAGAGGTCGGAAGACGTAGGTGCCTCGGTGTCCATCGGCCGGCCGGTGAAGAACACGGTGGCTTACGTGCTGGATGGGGCAATGCGCCCAGTGCCTGTGGGTGTGCCGGGCGAGCTGTACGTGGGCGGAGACGGGTTGGCAGTGGGGTACGTGGGGCGTCCGGAGCTGACGGCGGAGCGCTTCGTGCCGAATCCGTACGGCGAAGGAGAGCGGCTGTACCGCACGGGGGACATGGTGCGGTGGCTGGGGAACGGGACGCTGGAGTTCCTGGGCCGAGCGGACACGCAGGTGAAGGTGCGCGGTTACCGGATTGAGCTGGGTGAAGTGGAAGCGGCGCTGGCCCAGCACAGTGGCGTCAACGAAGCCGTGGTGGTGGCGCGGGAGGATGGAAGCGAAGGCAAGCGGTTGGTGGCCTACGTGACGGCGCAGGAAGGTGCCTCGCTGGACGCGGGTGCACTGAGAAGCCACGTGAAGCAGCGGCTGCCGGAGTACATGGTGCCGTCGGCGTACGTGGTGCTGGAGGCGTTGCCGCTGACGCCAAACGGCAAGGTGGACCGCAAGGCGCTGCCCGCCCCGGATGCCCAGGGGTCGAAAACGGCGCACTTCGAGGCGCCTCGCACGGCGACTGAGGAGAAGCTGGCGTCCATCTTCACCGAGGTGCTGAACGTCGAGCGCGTCGGCGTCGACGAAGACTTCTTCGAGCTGGGTGGCCACTCGCTGCTTGCCACGCAGCTGGTCTCGCGCGTTCGCGAAGCCTTCCACGTCGAGTTGCCTCTACGGGACGTCTTTGAGGCGCCCACGGTAGAGAAGCTCGCCCAGCGGCTCGAGACGGAACCGAACGGCACGCAGGTGCTTCATGTGCCGCCGCCGACGCGAGTTGAACGAACCGGGTCGCTGCCCCTGTCGTTCGCGCAACAGCGGCTGTGGTTCCTCGACCAACTGGAGCCGGGTAGTTCGTCCTACAACATCCCTATCGCAGTGAAGCTGACGGGGACGGTGCAGGTGGACGCGCTGGAGCAAGCCTTCAAGGCGCTGGTGCTTCGGCATGAGTCGCTGCGCACGACCTTCCAGAGCAGCGGTGGTGAGCCGGCCCAGGTCATCGCCGAGGAGTCGGAGGTCCAGCTGCGAGTGGTGGACCTGCGCGACCTGTCCGAGGCTGAGCGGGCCCCGGAAGTCCAACGCCTGATCGCCCAAGAGGCAGCGCATCCGTTCAACCTGGCGCGCGGCCCGCTGCTGAGAACGGTATTGCTGAAGCTGTCCGAGCAGGAGCACGTGCTGGTGCTGGTGATGCACCACATCGTGTCGGACGGCTGGTCCATGGGAGTGCTCGTCCGCGAGGTCGCCGCGTTGTATGAGGCGTGCTCGCAGGGCCTGTCGTCACCGTTGCCGGAGCTTCCGCTCCAATACGCGGACTACGCGGTGTGGCAGCGCGAGTGGCTTCAGGGAGAGGTCCTGGAGTCACAGCTCGCCTGGTGGAAGGAGCAGCTCCAGGGGGCCTCGCAGGTACTGGAACTGCCCACGGACAAGCCGCGTCCCGCGGTGCAGACCTTCCGTGGCGCCAGCCGGGATGTGCAGTGGCCGCGTGACTTGTGGGAGTCGGTCAAGGTGCTCGCGTATCGTGAAGGCGCCACGCCGTTCATGGTGCTGCTCGCGGCGTTCCAGACGGTGCTGTCGCGCTACTCAGGGCAGGATGATCTCTGCGTGGGCTCGCCCATCGCCAACCGCACCCGGGCCGAGACGGAGGGGTTGATTGGCTTCTTCGTCAACACGCTCGTTCTTCGTGCTCGACTCGCTGGGAACCCCACGTTCCGGGAGCTGTTGGCTCAGGTTCGCGAACGGACGCTTGGCGCGTATGCGCATCAGGACATCCCCTTCGAGCGACTGGTGGAGGAGCTCAAGCCGGACCGCGACTTGAGCCGCAGCCCGCTCTTCCAGGTGATGTTCATCCTGCAGAACACGCCCACCGTGGAGCTGCACCTGCCGGGCCTGACGCTGGCGGGAATGGACGGTGACTCGCGCACCTCGAAGTTCGACCTCACGCTGGATTTGACCGAGACGCCGCAGGGGTTGTCGGTCAGCGCCGTATACAACAGCGACCTCTTCGAGCCCGTGACGATGGACCGGCTGACGGGCCACCTGCGCGTGTTGCTGGAGGCCGCGGTTCAGACGCCGGATGCTCGGTTGGGCGAGCTGCCGTTGCTGAGCGCAGTAGAGCAGCGCCGGTTGCTCGTGGAGTGGAACGACACCCGCAGCGACTTCGTTCCCAACACCATCCAGGCCCTCTTCGAGGCTCAGGCCGCGAAGACGCCTGAAGCGCTCGCGGTCGTCGCCCAAGACTCGCGGCTGACCTACGAGGCGCTGAACCGGCGGGCCAATCAACTGGCGCACCACCTGCGTTCGCTGGGCGTCGGTCCGGATGTTCCGGTGGGCTTGTACCTGGACCGCTCCGCGAGTGCGGTGGTGGGCCTGTGGGGCATTCTCAAGGCGGGTGGTGCCTATGTGCCGCTGGACGTCATGTTCCCCGTCGAGCGCATCCGAAGTGTGCTCGCGGACGCGGGTGCCCAGGTGCTGGTCACGCAGGCGGCCCTGGCGGAGGTCCTGCACTGGGACGTGGGAGAGGTGGTCCGTCTGGATGCGGACGCGTCTTCTCTATTGGAACGGAGCGAGCGCAACCCGGAGCCCTCGGCGGCGCCGGAGACCCTTGCCTACGTCATCTTCACTTCTGGCTCCACGGGGCGGCCGAAGGGCGTGGCCATCGAGCACCGGCAGCTGGTTCATTACGTAGAAGGCATCTCGCGTCGGCTGGACCTGCCGGGAGGCGCTTCGTTTGCTTCCGTGTCCACGCTGGCGGCGGACCTGGGCCACACCGCTGTCTTCCCCTCGCTCTGCCAAGGCGGCGCGCTGCATCTCGTGTCTCGGGAATGCGCGTCGGACCCGTCCGCCCTGGCCCAGCTCTTCGAGCGCGAGGCCGTGGACTGCCTGAAGATCGTCCCCGCTCACTTGCAGGCGCTCCTGGCTACCGGGAAGCCCGAGCGGGTGTTGCCGCGTCAGCGTCTGGTGCTGGGCGGTGATGTCTCGGATTGGGCGCTGATGGACCGGGTGCACGAACTGTCGCCGGACCTGGTGGTGTTCAACCACTACGGGCCGTCCGAGACGACCGTGGGTGTGCTCACGCTCCAGGTGGAGCGAGGGCCTCACGGGCGTGTGTCGGCGTCGGTGCCACTGGGGCGGCCTATTCCCAACGCGCGCGTCTACGTGCTGGATGCGTACCTGCGCCCGGTGCCCGTGGGCATTCCGGGAGAGCTGTGCATTGGTGGAAGGACCGTGGGCCGTGGCTACCTGGGCCGGGTGGACCTGACGGCCGAGCGCTTCGTGCCGGACGCGTACGCGGACGAGCCAGGTGCGCGGATGTACCGGACGGGAGACCGGGCACGGCTGCTCGAGGATGGCCGGGTGGAGTTCCTGGGCCGCACGGATGACCAGCTCAAGGTTCGCGGCTACCGCGTGGAGCTGGGCGAGGTAGAAGCGGCGCTGGAGCGGCACGCCTCGGTGCGTGAGTCGGTCGTGGTGGCCCACGAGAGCGGGACCGATGGCAAGCGCCTGGTGGGCTACGCCGTGCCGAAGGCTGGCCACACACTGGAGGTCGACGCGCTTCGTGACTTCCTGGGCCAGACGCTGCCTGACTACATGGTTCCGCAGGCCCTGGTGGTGCTGGAGGCGCTGCCGCTGACGCCCAACGGCAAGGTGGACCGCAAGGCGCTGCCGGCGCCGGACTTCCAGTTCGCGGATGCCGAGGCTTTTGTCGCGCCACGCACGGCCACGGAAGAACTGGTGGCGGGGTTGTTCTCCGAGGTGCTGGGGCTCGACCGTGTGGGGATCCACAGTGGCTTCTTCGAGCTGGGAGGGCACTCGTTGCTGGCGACGCAGGCCATCTCCCGCATCCGTGGCGCCTTCGGTGTCGAGCTGCCCCTGAGAGACCTCTTCGAGGCACCCACAGTGGCAGCGCTCGCCGAGCGGGTGGACCGTTGGGTGCGCGCCGGAGCGGGCTTCGCTGCGCCTCCGTTGAAGCCTCGGGCGGGACTGACGAGCGTCCTGCCGCTGTCGTTCGCGCAGCAGCGCTTGTGGTTCCTGGAGCAGCTCGCGCCGGGCAGTGTCTTCTACAACGTGCCGGCGGTGGTGAAAGTGTCGGGTCCGCTCGACGTTGCCGCACTGGAACGCAGCTTCGACGCGCTGGTTCGTCGCCATGAGTCCTTGCGGACGACTTTCCGCGCCGACGGTGGGACACCCGTGCAGGTCATCGCGCCTGTGGGACAGGTGGTGTTCACGGTCGAGGACCTGAGCGGGCTCCCTGATGCGGAGCAGGAGGCACAGCGCCGAGCGGACGTGGAGGCGCTTCGGCCGTTCGATCTGGCCAAGGGACCCTTGCTGCGGACCATGCTGCTTCGGCTCGGAGCGCGGGAGCACGTGTTGGTGCTGCTGATGCACCACATCGTGTCCGACGGCTGGTCCATGGGTGTCCTCGTGCGAGAGGTCGCGACGCTGTACGAGGCGTTCTCCCAGGGCCGTCCATCACCCTTGCCGGAACTGGCGGTGCAGTACCCGGACTACGCGGTGTGGCAGCGAGAGTGGCTGAAGGGCGATGTACTGGAGGCGCAGCTCGGGTACTGGAAGCAACGTCTGGAAGGGGCGCCCGCGGCACTGGAGCTTCCGACCGACAAGGCGAGGCCCGCCGTTCAGACGTATGGCGGCGCCTTGCTGCACGAGGTGTGGCCGAAGGCGCTCTGGCGCGACATGGAGGCGCTCGGCCGTCGTGACGGTGCGACGCCGTTCATGGTGTTGCTGGCTGCGTACCAATGGGTGCTGTCCAAGTACGCGGGGCAGGAGGACGTGTGCGTGGGGGCGCCCATCGCAGGGCGCACGCAAGGCGAGACGGAGGGGCTGATCGGCTTCTTTGCGAACATGCTGGTGCTGCGGACGAAGGTGTCCCCGGCATCAACCTTCCGTGAGCTGCTCGCTCAGGTGCGGGAGGTGACATTGGGTGCGTATGCGCACCAGGACGTGCCGTTCGAGAAGCTGGTGGAGGAGCTTCAGCCCGAGCGTGACCTGAGCCGCAGTCCGCTGTTCCAGGTGACGCTGACGCTGCAGAACACGCCCGTGACGGAGGTGAAGCTCGGGGACGGCCTCACGCTGTCTGGCGTGGAGTCGGAGGGGCGGACGTCGAAGTTCGACCTGTCTCTGGTGGTGGAGGAAGTGCAGGGCGGCGTGGTGGTGGCGGCGAACTACAACACCGATCTGTTCGAAGCAGAGACGGTGCGCCGGTTGCTCCACCATCTGCGGACCCTGCTGGAGGCGGCCCTCGCAGGGCCGGCGAAGCGGCTGGCCGAGCTGCCGTTGATGGGCAGTGAGGAGCGGCAGCGGCTGGTGAAGGAATGGAGCGGGACGGCGTCGGAGTACCCACGCGATGCCAGCCTGAGTGCCCTCTTCGAGGCGCAGGTTCAGCGGACGCCGGACGCGGTGGCGGTGGAGTACGAGGACCGGCGGTTGACGTACGCGGAGTTGAATCGCCGTGCGAACCAGCTGGCGCACCACCTGAAGGGCATGGGCGTTGGGCCCGAGGTGCGAGTGGGCTTGTGCGTGGAGCGCTCACTGGAGTTGGTGGTGAGCGTGCTGGGCATCCTGAAGGCAGGGGGCGTGTACGTGCCGCTGGATGCCAGTTACCCGCTAGAGCGACTGGCGTGGATGAAGGCGGAGGCCGGCGTCGCGGTGCTGGTGGCGCAGGAGAAGCTGGCGGACGAGGTGGCCACGGGCGGCGAGCTGGTGGTGTGCGTGGACACGGAGTGGGACACGCAGATTGCCCTGCAACCGGAGGTCGCACCGAGCACGCATGTGGGTGGAGGCAATCTGGCGTACGTGATGTTCACGTCAGGAAGCACGGGGAAGCCGAAGGGCGTAGGCGTGCCTCACCGAGCAGTGTCACGCCTGGTGCTGGGGACGGACTTCGCGCACTTCGGGCCCGAAGAGGTGTGGCTGCAACTGGCGCCTATCTCCTTCGACGCATCGACGCTGGAAGTGTGGGGCGCGCTGCTGCACGGCGCGAAGCTGGTGGTGTTCCCGGTGGGGACGCCGTCGCTGGAGGAGTTGGGCCGGAAGCTGGAGGCTTCGGGCGTAACGTCGCTATGGCTGACGGCGGCGCTCTTCGAGCAGATGCAGGCGCGGCAGCCGAAGGCCCTGGCCAGAGTCCGCCAGCTGTTGGCAGGTGGCGATGCCTTGCCGGTGTCCCGTGTGAAGGAGCGGCTTGCAGCAGGTGGTCTGCTCATCAACGGGTATGGCCCGACGGAGAACACGACGTTCACCAGCACGTACCGAATGGAGAGGCCCGAGGAAGTCGGGGTGTCGGTGTCCATTGGCCAGCCGGTGAAGAACACGGTGGCCTACGTGCTGGACGTGGGTATGCGCCCGGTGCCGATAGGGGTGCCGGGCGAGCTGTACGTGGGCGGAGACGGGCTGGCAGTGGGGTACGTGGGGCGCCCGGAGCTGACGGCGGAGCGCTTCGTACCAAGCCCATTCGGTGAGGGAGAGCGGCTGTACCGCACGGGGGACATGGTGCGGTGGCTGGGGAACGGGACGTTGGAGTTCCTGGGCCGAGCGGACACGCAGGTGAAGGTGCGCGGTTACCGGATTGAGCTGGGCGAAGTGGAAGCGGCGCTGGCCCAGCACAGTGGCATCAACGAAGCCGTGGTGGTTGCGCGGGAGGATGGAGGCGAAGGCAAGCGGTTGGTGGCCTACGTGACGGCGCAGGAAGTTGCCTCGCTGGACACGGGCGCACTGCGAAGCCACGTGAAGCAGCGGCTACCGGAGTACATGGTGCCGTCGGCGTATGTGGTGCTGGAGGCGCTGCCGCTGACGCCCAACGGTAAGGTGGACCGCAAGGCGCTGCCCGCTCCGGACGCCAAGGGGCCGCAGACGGCGCACTTCGAGGCGCCTCGCACGGCGACTGAGGAGAAACTGGCGTCCATCTTCGCTGAGGTGCTGAACGTCGAGCGCGTCGGACTGGAGGGGGACTTCTTCGAGTTGGGCGGACACTCGCTGCTTGCAACGCAGTTGGTGTCGCGAGTGAGGGAAGAACTCCAGGTAGAGCTCCCGCTGCGAGACATCTTCGAATCCTCCACAGTGGGGAAGCTGGCCGAACGAATTGAAGCATCTCGCGGGACGGCAGCGGCCGAGGTTCGAGCACCACCCCTGACACGCGCTTCTCGGCGCGATGCGCTACCGCTGTCATTCGCTCAGCAGCGGCTGTGGTTCCTCGACCAGTTGGAGCCAGGCAGTCCGTTCTACAACGTTCCCTCAGTGGTGAAGTTGAGTGGGCGTCTGCAAACGACCGCGTTGGAGGCCAGCTTCAGTGAACTCGTGCGGCGGCACGAGTCATTGCGCACGACGTTCCGCGTCAGTGGTGGTGAACCCGTGCAGGTCATCGCAACGGATCCGCTTCAGCCTTTCCAGCAGCTCGACTTCAGCGAGCTGGAAACGGAGCGCGAATCCAGGGTGCGACACTGGATCGAAGAGGAGATTCAGCGCTCGTTCAACCTGGAGACGGGCCCGCTGCTGAGGGCGACGCTGCTGAAGGAGGGGGAAGAAGCGCACGTGTTGGTGCTGGTGATGCACCACATCGTGTCGGACGGCTGGTCGATGGGCGTGCTGGTGAGGGAGTTGGTGGCCCTGTACGAGGCGTATTCGCAGGGGCGCGAGTCGCCGCTGGCGGAGCTGGCGGTGCAGTACGCGGACTACGCGGTGTGGCAGCGAGAGTGGCTGAAGGGTGAGGTGCTGGAAGAGCAGCTCGGGTACTGGAGGAAGCAGCTAGCGGGTGCGCCAGCGGCGCTGGAGTTGCCGACGGACAAGGTGAGGCCGGCGGTCCAGACGTACCGAGGAGACACGAGAGGACTGGAGTGGCCGAAGGGGCTGTGGGAGGGCGTGAAGGGGCTGGCGCAGCGGGAGAACGCGACGCCCTTCATGGTGCTGCTGGCGGCCTTCCAGGTGGTGCTGTCGAGGTACGCGAGGCAGGAAGACGTGTGCGTCGGGACGGCGATAGCGAACCGGACGAGGGCTGAGACGGAGGGGCTGATTGGCTTCTTCGTCAACACGCTGGTGCTGCGGACGAAGGTGTCTGCGGCATCAAGTTTCCGTGAGCTGCTGGCGCAGGTGCGTGAAGTGACGTTGGGTGCGTACGCGCACCAGGAAGTGCCCTTCGAGCGGTTGGTGGAGGAACTGCAGCCGGAGCGGGACTTGAGCCGCAGCCCGCTATTTCAGGTGATGTTGGTGCTGCAGAACGCGCCGGGAGGGGCGGTGAGCCTGCCGGGGCTGAAGCTGGAGGCGGCGGAGTCGTCTGCGAAGGCGTCGAAGTTCGACGTGACGCTCGGCTTGGGAGAGTCGAGCGCGGGAGGGCTGTCGGGCGCGATCGAGTTCAACAGCGACCTGTTTGAAGCCGAGACGATGGAGCGGCTTTTGGGGCACTTGCGGGTGCTCCTGGAGACTGCTGTGAGCGCCCCAGCGCTGCCGCTGGCTGAGCTGCCACTGATGGGCAGTGAAGAGCAGCAGCGACTGGTGAAGGAGTGGAGCGGGACGGCTTCCACGTACCCACGCGATGCCAGCCTGAGTGTCCTCTTCGAGGAGCAAGCACAGCGGACACCGGACGCGGTGGCGGTGGAGTATGAGGACCATCGGCTGACATACGCGGAGCTGAACCGGCGCTCGAACCAGTTGGCACACCACCTGAGGAGCATGGGTGTGGGGCCTGAGGTGCGGGTGGGGTTGTGCGTGGAGCGCTCGCTGGAGCTGGTGGTGAGCGTGCTGGGCATCTTGAAGGCGGGAGGCGTGTACGTCCCGCTGGAGTCCAGCTACCCGCTGGAGCGCCTGGCGTGGATGAAGCAGGAGGCGAGCGTCACGCTGCTGCTGGGGCAGCAGAAGCTGCTCGAGTCCATGGGGCTCGGTGACACCGAGTCCAGGGTGTGCGTGGACACGGAGTGGGACGCTCAGATTGCGCATCAGCCAGAAAGCAACCTGCGTTCCAGTGTGGCCGGTGGGCATCTGGCGTACGTGATGTTCACGTCAGGAAGCACGGGGAAGCCGAAGGGCGTAGGCGTGCCGCACCGAGCAGTGTCTCGCTTGGTGCTGGGGACGGACTTCGCGCACTTCGGGCCAGAAGAAGTGTGGCTGCAACTGGCACCGATTTCCTTCGACGCATCGACGCTGGAGGTATGGGGCGCGCTGCTGCACGGCGCGCGGTTGGTGGTGTACCCGGCTGGGACGCCGTCGCTGGAGGAGTTGGGTCGGAAGCTGGAGTCTTCAGGTGTGACGTCGCTGTGGCTGACGGCTGCGCTCTTCGAGCAGATGCAGGCGAGGCAGCCGAAGGCGCTGGCCAGTGTCCGTCAGCTGCTGGCTGGTGGTGACGCGCTGCCAGTGTCCCGCGTGAAGGAACGACTGGCGGCAGGTGGCCTGCTCATCAACGGGTACGGCCCGACGGAGAACACGACGTTCACCAGCACGTACCGGATGGAAAAGCCCGAGGAAGTCGGGGTGTCGGTGTCCATCGGCCGGCCGGTGAAGAATACGGTGGCTTACGTGCTGGACGGGGCAATGCGCCCAGTGCCTGTGGGCGTGCCGGGTGAGCTGTACGTGGGCGGAGACGGGCTGGCAGTGGGGTACGTGGGCCGCCCGGAGCTGACGGCGGAGCGCTTCGTACCAAGCCCATTCGGTGAGGGAGCGCGGCTGTACCGCACGGAGGACGTGGTGCGGTGGCTGGGGAATGGGACGTTGGAGTTCCTGGGCCGAGCGGACACGCAGGTGAAGGTGCGGGGCTACCGCATCGAGTTGGGTGAAGTGGAAGCGGCGCTGGCCCAGCACAGTGGCGTCAACGAAGCCGTGGTGGTGGCGCGGGAAGAGGGGAACGAAGGCAAGCGGTTGGTGGCCTACGTGACGGCGCAGGAAGGTGCCTCGCTGGACACGGGTGTACTGAGAAGCCACGTGAAGCACCGGCTACCGGAGTACATGGTGCCGTCGGTGTACGTGGTGCTGGAGGCGCTGCCGCTGACGCCGAACGGAAAGGTGGACCGCAAGGCGCTGCCTGCTCCGGTGACGATGCTGGGCACGCCAGGTTCCGATTATGTGGCGCCGCGCACTCCCACAGAGGAACTGCTCGCTGGGATTTTCTCGCAGGTGCTGGGCGTGGAGCGGGTGGGTTCGAAGGACAATTTCTTCAAACTGGGTGGCCACTCACTGTTGGCAACACAGATGGTGTCGCGGATTCGGAGCACCTTCCGAATCGAGCTCCCGCTCCGTGAATTGTTCGAGGCTCCCACGCTGTCGCTCCTGGCCGAGCGGGTAGACCAAGCCATTCGCACGGGAGCGTCGATCGCCGCTCCGCCCCTGAAGCCACGAGCGGATGGGAGCTGGGTGTTGCCTCCGTCGTTCGCGCAGCAGCGGCTATGGCTCCTGGACCAGATGGAGCGAGGGAGCGCCTCCTACAATGTGCCGGCCGTCCTTCGGGTAGAGGGGCCGCTCCAGGCCGAGGTGCTCGAGCGGAGCTTCGTGGAGCTCGTGCGGCGCCACGAGTCGCTGCGGACGACGTTCAGCACTCGGGATGGAAAACCCGTTCAAGTCATCGCAGCCGAGCCGGTGCTGGCCTTCCGAAGCGTGGGGCTGGAGTCATCGGCGGAGGCCGCGCGCACGGCGGAAGTCACTCGTCTAGTCGAACATGAGGCACACCAGCGGTTCGACCTCGAACGTGGCCCTTTGCTGCGCGTGACGCTCCTGAAGCTGTCCGATCAAGATCACGTGCTGATCCTGGTGACACACCACATCGTGTCTGATGGGTGGTCCATGGGCGTCCTCGTGCGGGATGTAACCGCACTCTACGAGGCGTTCTTGCAGGGGCGTCCCTCACTGCTACCGGAACTGCCAGTGCAGTACCCGGACTACGCGCTGTGGCAGCGGGAGTGGCTGAAGGGCGAGGTGCTGGAGTCGCAACTCGCATACTGGAAGCGGCAGTTGAAGGGGGCACCCCAATCGCTGGAGCTGCCGACGGATAAACCGCGGCCCGCGGCGCAGAGCTTCCGAGGAGGACACCTCGACCAGTCCTGGCCCCTGGCCTTGTGGGAGCGGGTGAAGGCCCTGGCACAGCGTGAAGGAGCAACGCCGTTCATGGTGCTGCTGGCGGCCTTCCAGGTGGTGCTGGCCCGCTACGCGAGACAGGACGGCGTGTGCGTGGGGTCGCCCATCGCAGGGCGCACGCAGGGCGAGACGGAAGGGCTGATCGGCTTCTTCACGAACATGCTGGTGCTGCGGACGAAGGTGTTCCCGGCATCAACCTTCCGTGAGCTACTCGCTCAGGTGCGAGAGGTGACGTTGGGTGCGTATGCGCACCAGGACGTGCCGTTCGAGAAACTGGTGGAGGAGCTTCAGCCCGAGCGTGACCTGAGCCGCAGTCCATTGTTCCAGGTGACGCTGACGCTGCAGAACACGCCCGAGACGGAGGTGAAGCTCGGAGATGGCTTGAGGCTCTCCGGTGTGGAGTCGGAGGGGCGGACGTCGAAGTTCGACCTGTCTCTGGTGATGGAGGAGGTGCCGGACGGCGTCATGGCGATGGTCAACTACAACAGCGACTTGTTCGAGGCCGGGACGATGGACCGGATGCTTGGACACTTGAGGGTGCTGTTGGACGCCGGCGTCGCCGAACCGGATACGCGGCTGGCCGAACTGCCGCTGATGGGCAGTGAAGAGCGGCAGCGGTTGGTGAAGGAATGGAGCGGGACGGCTTCCACGTACCCACGCGATGCCAGCCTGAGTGCTCTCTTCGAGCAGCAGGCGCAGCGGACGCCGGACGCGGTGGCAGTGGAGTACGAAGGCCAGCGACTGATGTACGCGGAGTTGAACCGGCGTGCGAACCAGTTGGCGCACCACCTGAGGGGGATGGGCGTTGGGCCCGAGGTGCGGGTGGGGTTGTGCGTGGAGCGCTCGCTGGAGCTGGTGGTGAGCGTGCTGGGCATCCTGAAGGCAGGGGGCGTGTACGTGCCGCTGGATGCCAGCTACCCGCTGGAGCGCCTGGCGTGGATGAAGCGGGAGGCCGGCGTTGCCGTGTTGGTGGCGCAGGAGAAGCTGGCGGACGAGGTGGCCACGGGCGGCGAGCTGGTGGTGTGCGTGGACACGGAGTGGGACACGCAGATTGCCCATCAGCCGCAAACCACGCCGAGTGCCAACGTGGGCGGTGGAAACCTTGCGTACGTGATGTTCACGTCAGGAAGCACGGGGAAGCCGAAGGGCGTAGGCGTGCCGCACCGAGCAGTGTCTCGCTTGGTGCTGGGGACGGACTTCGCGCACTTCGGGCCGGAGGAAGTGTGGCTGCAACTGGCGCCCATCTCTTTCGACGCATCGACGCTGGAAGTGTGGGGCGCGCTCCTGCACGGCTCGCGGTTGGTGGTGTACCCGGCAGGGACTCCGACGCTGGAGGAGTTGGGCCGGAAGCTGGAGTCTTCAGGTGTGACGTCGCTGTGGCTGACGGCTGCGCTCTTCGAGCAGATGCAGGCGAGGCAGCCGAAGGCGTTGGCCAGTGTCCGTCAGCTGCTTGCAGGGGGCGACGCGCTCCCGGTGTCCCGCGTGAAGGAGCGGCTGGCCGCAGGCGGTGTGCTCGTCAATGGGTATGGCCCGACGGAGAATACGACGTTCTCCAGCACGTACCGGATGGAGAGGCCGGAGGAAGTAGGTGCCTCGGTGTCCATCGGCCGGCCGGTGAAGAACACGGTGGCCTACGTGCTGGACGGGGCAATGCGTCCAGTGCCTGTGGGCGTTCCGGGTGAGCTGTACGTGGGCGGAGACGGGCTGGCAGTGGGGTACGTGGGCCGCCCGGAGCTGACGGCGGAGCGCTTCGTACCAAGCCCATTCGGTGAGGGAGAGCGGCTGTACCGCACGGGGGACGTGGTGCGGTGGCTGGGGAACGGGACGCTGGAGTTCCTGGGCCGAGCGGACACGCAGGTGAAGGTGCGTGGTTACCGCATTGAGCTGGGAGAAGTGGAAGCGGTGCTGGCCCAGCACAGTGGCGTCAACGAAGCCGTGGTGGTGGCGCGGGAAGACGGGAACGAAGGCAAGCGGTTGGTGGCCTACGTGACGGCGCAGGGAGGGGCCGCACTGGATGCGGGTGCACTGCGAAGCCACGTGAAGCAGCGGCTACCGGAGTACATGGTGCCGTCGGCGTATGTGGTTCTGGAGTCGCTGCCGCTGACACCGAACGGCAAGGTGGACCGCAGGTCGCTGCCCGCTCCAGAGGCACAAGGCCCGAAGACGGCGCACTTTGAAGCACCCCGCACGGCGACTGAGGAGAAGCTGGCGTTCATTTTCACCGAGGTGCTGAACGTCGAGCGCGTCAGCGTCGATGAAGACTTCTTCGAGCTGGGTGGCCACTCGCTGCTGGCCACGCAGTTGGTGTCACGCGTCCGCGAGTCCTTCCAGGTGGAACTCCCCCTGAGGGACGTCTTCGAATCTCCGACGGTGGAGAAGCTGGCCCTCCGGCTGGGCCACGCACAGTTGGGGGGCTTGATGCCCCAGGCGCCACCACTGAAGCGGGCTCTGCGCCAGGGTGCATTGCCGCTGTCGTTCGCTCAGCAGCGACTGTGGTTCCTCGATCAATTGGAGCCTGGCAGCGCCTTCTACAACGTGCCGGTCGCAGTGAGGCTCACAGGCGTCCTGGACGTTGCAGCGTTGCGCCGTAGCTTCGATGAGTTGGTTCGCCGACACGAATCGTTGCGAACCACGTTCCGTGCTCAGGACGGGATGCCCGTCCAGATCGTCTCCGACACTGCATCGACCCGGTTGGACGTCTTGGCATGCGGAACTCCGGACGACGGTGAAGGAGGGCTGGAGACAAAACGCCTCGCGGAGCAAGAGGCGCTTCGCCCATTCGACCTGGAGACGGGCCCGCTGCTGAGGGCGACGCTGGTGAAGGAGGGGGAAGACGCACACGTGCTGGTGCTGGTGATGCACCACATCGTGTCGGATGGCTGGTCGATGGGCGTGCTGGTGCGGGAGTTGGTGGCCCTGTACGAGGCGTACTCGCAGGGGCGCGAGTCACCGCTGGCGGAGCTGGCGGTGCAGTACGCGGACTACGCGGTGTGGCAGCGAGAGTGGCTGAAGGGTGAGGTGCTGGAAGAGCAGCTCGGGTACTGGAGGAAGCAGCTAGCGGGTGCGCCAGCGGCGCTGGAGTTGCCGACGGACAAGGTGAGGCCGGCGGTCCAGACGTACCGAGGAGACACGAGAGGACTGGAGTGGCCGAAGGGGCTGTGGGAGGGCGTGAAGGGGCTGGCGCAGCGGGAGAACGCGACGCCCTTCATGGTGCTGCTGGCGGCCTTCCAGGTGGTGCTGTCGAGGTACGCGAGGCAGGAAGACGTGTGCGTCGGGACGGCGATAGCGAACCGGACGAGGGCTGAGACGGAGGGGCTGATTGGCTTCTTCGTCAACACGCTGGTGCTGCGGACGAAGGTGTCTGCGGCATCAAGTTTCCGTGAGCTGCTGGCGCAGGTGCGTGAAGTGACGTTGGGTGCGTACGCGCACCAGGAAGTGCCCTTCGAGCGGTTGGTGGAGGAACTGCAGCCGGAGCGGGACTTGAGCCGCAGCCCGCTGTTCCAGGTGATGTTGGTGCTGCAGAACGCGCCGGGAGGAGCGGTGAGCCTGCCGGGGCTGAAGCTGGAGGCAGCCGAGTCGTCAGCGAAGACATCGAAGTTCGATTTGACGCTCGGGTTGAGTGAGACGGATGAGGGCCTTTCTGGAGGCCTCGAGTTCAACAGCGACCTGTTTGAAGCCGAGACGATGGAGCGGCTGCTGGAACATCTGCGGGTGTTGTTGGACGCAGCCGTCGCTCGGCCTGAGACGCGGCTGGCCGAACTGCCGCTGATGGGCAGTGAAGAGCAGCAGCGGTTGACGGCGTGGAGTGGGGCGACTGCGCATTACCCACGAGAAGCGTCGTTGGCGCAGTTGTTCGACGCACAGGCGCAGCGGACGCCGGACGCGGTGGCGGTCGAGTATGAGGACCGGCGGCTGACGTACGCGGAGCTGAACCGACGCGCCAACCAGCTGGCACACCACTTGAGAAGCATGGGGGTGGGGCCAGAGGTGCGGGTGGGGTTGTGCGT